>CAZADD010000134.1:0-1571 GCA_964483825.1 uncultured Oscillospiraceae bacterium | reverse complement strand
AACGGGTCGATGATTCCGTCCCAAATTTTTGTCAACAGCAAAATGGGAGTCAGGTACACCATGGGGATGCCCACGACAAGCGTCAAAAACGGTGTGAACAAAAAGTTGATGACGTTGAAACTGCCTCCTCCGAAAATATCGCCGCACGCAAAAGCCAACTTGTTGGAAAGTTTGACTTTACCTTTTGTGGCCGCAGTTGAATTGCTCATAATTTTACCTCTCTTGTTACGGAAGCACAAAACTTCCTTTTTTGAGTTACGGTTACACGTTAAAACGGAACAAAACGACGTCACCGTCTTTTACAACATAATCCTTGCCTTCGCTGCGAACCTTGCCGTGTTCCTTGGCCTGGTTGTAGCCACCCATTTCCAGCATCGTGGTGTAATCCACCACTTCGGCACGAATAAAACCTTTTTCGAAATCGCTGTGAATTTTGCCTGCCGCTTGCGGAGCCTTCGTACCCTCTTTCACCGTCCAAGCGCGTGTTTCCTTTTCGCCCGCCGTCAAGTAGCTTATAAGGTGCAACAGCGAGTAGCACTTTTTAACCAACCGCGCAAGACCGCTTTCGGTGATGCCGTAACTTTCTAAAAACATCGCCTTTTCTTCCGGTTCCAGCTTGGAAAGTTCTTCTTCCACCTTGGCGCAAATAACAAGCGTTTCGGCGTTTTCTTCCTTGGCTTTGTTTTCCACTGCTTGCACGAACTTGTTGGCAGGTTGTCCCAAATCCGCTTCGGCGATGTTGGCCGCATAAATAACCGGCTTGGAAGTGAGCAAAAACATTTCTTCAACGGCAAGTTGCTCGTCTTCGTCCAAATCCATGGTACGAACGGGTTTTTCGCTTTCCAAGTGGGCAAGAATGCGTTGCAACAATTCCGCTTCTATTTTGTACTTTTTGTCCCCCGTTTTTTGCATGTTGACGGCTTTTGCCAAACGCGCGTTCACCGTTTCGATATCTGCCAAAATCAATTCCAAATTGATTGTTTCCATATCGGCAACGGGGTCTATTTTGTCGCTGACGTGGGTGACGTTGCTATCTTCGAAACAGCGCACCACGTGCACGATTGCATCCACTTCGCGAATGTGCGACAAAAATTTGTTGCCCAAACCTTCGCCGCGCGATGCGCCTTTAACAAGTCCGGCGATATCCACAAAACGCAGATAAGTGGGGGTAATTTTCTTGCTGTCGTACAGTGCGGCAAGTTTATCCAAGCGTTCGTCGGGCACTGCCACCACTCCGACGTTGGGTTCTATCGTGCAAAACGGATAGTTTGCTATTTCCGCACCCGCTTGCGTAATTGCATTGAAAAGTGTGCTTTTGCCAACGTTAGGCAAACCTACTACACCAAGTTTCATCTGACACCTCAGTCTAAAATGCAGAAAATTTGCGTAAACTTGCTTTGAACGCATCTCTGCAAATGATTTCCTTGGTATTCTACTATAAATTTCCGCAAATGTAAACAGAAGCACGCAAAAATTAAATTTTGAAAAGGGGGTTGAAGCAATATGACCGTTTTGGAAAGCATTTTTTTGGGATTGTTGCAAGGTTTCACGGAGTTTTTGCCCGTTTCCAG
>CAZADD010000133.1:0-1592 GCA_964483825.1 uncultured Oscillospiraceae bacterium | reverse complement strand
CGTCACGAACTTCGAACGTTGCTCTTTCTCTGTTCAAACCGCCGGGGCCCAATGCGGAAAGTTTGCGCTTGTGCGTCAATTCGGCAATGGGGTTGGATTGATCCATGAATTGAGAAAGTTGTGAAGAACCGAAGAATTCTTTGATTGCCGAGGATACGGGGCGAACGTTGATAAGCGTTTGCGGCGTAGCCTTGGACGTTTCTTGCACTGCCATTCTTTCACGAATGACACGTTCCAAACGTGAAATACCGATGCGGAATTGGTTTTGAAGCAATTCGCCTACGGAACGAATACGACGGTTGCCCAAGTGGTCGATATCGTCGGTTGTTCCCACGCCGTACTTCATGCAAAGGTTGTAGTTGACGGATGCAATGATATCTTGGCGGGTGATGTGCTTGCAAATAAGTTCGTCTTTTCTTGCTTTCAACGAATCGATTGTGTCTTCGATGGAAAGTTGATCGGCAAGAATTTCACGCAAAACTTCGCAATCCACTCTTTCGGTGATGCCGCAAGCTTTGAAATCCAATTCGGCAAAACGCTTGTCGTAAGAAATTGCAAAACTGTGAGCATCAACGGTGTTGTTACCGATAATTTTCACTCTGGGACAAACTGTATCCAAAACGATAACGCCGGCAACATTGCTCTTGTAAACGTTGAAACCGTTTTCGAAGGCAATTTGCGCTGCTTCTTGAACGGTGATTTCGCCCTTTCTTTCATCGTAGGTTGCGTGAGGCAATTCCGTCAGCACACGACCGCTTGCATCCACAACTTCACCGTAGATATCCAACACGCCCTTTTCCGTCATCACCACACAACCATGGTACTTGCCAAGAATTTGTTCGTAGTCGTGAGCGGTTTGTGCGGAAGTTGCGTCAAACACTTGCTCGTAGGTACATTCCGACGTGTGAATGCTGTTGATACCGCTGTGTTGAATGTCGTAAGCGTCCGATTCCGTCAAAACGGTTCCGGCAGCAATAACACGTGAAATGGGCAACGTTACGTCTGCATCGATGTAGGCATCGGTTGCTTTTTGAAGGAAGTCGGCACTATCCACGGGCAGTGTGGAGGTGGAACCGTCCTTTTCCAAAATTTTGATTTCGTCAACAACGCCGCAATCGGCAATTTGTTGTGCTTGTTCGCTTGTAAGTTTGGTGTACTTAGGGTACGTTGTCAAGTTGACGGAAACGTCTTCTCCCAAAGTTACGCCGGCAATGCGGCTTTCCAAAGCCAACTTTTTGTTGAATTTGTAACGGCCGACTTTTGCAAGGTCGTAACGCTTTGCGTCGAACAGCAAGTCGTTCAAAGTTTTTTGAACCGATTCGTCTGTGGGAATTTCACCCGGACGCAAACGCTTGTAAATTTCAATAAGCGATTCTTGGTCCGTTGCGGTATCATCCTTTGCAAAGGTCAACGCCAAAACGGGATCGTATTCCAAAATTTTGGAAATAAGGTTGCCGCTGCCGATATTTTTGTTAAGGCCGCTGTGCAAAATGCCGCGCAACAACACCGTGACAGGAAGTTTTCTGTTGCGGTCAACGTGAACGTACAAAATGTCGTTGTTGCTGTCGTGTTCGATTTCCAACCAAGCACCG
>CAZADD010000132.1:0-1781 GCA_964483825.1 uncultured Oscillospiraceae bacterium | reverse complement strand
TTCACCGCCACTGTTTTTAACAGAGATATTGAATGTTATACCACCGTTACTCCAAGCTTTTACAATCTCAGTAATTTCACCAGTAAGTTTGTAAGTGCCTTGCAAAGACTCATCATTTTGTTCAAGCTTAAACAAAGCGTCTACAACTTCTGCCTCGGTCATTTCGCCGTTACAAACTGAGCAGACATTGGCAACTATTGTGCAAGCTTCAGTTTCGGTGTGAGTGCAACCGCTGTTTTGGCAAAGTTTGCTGTGCGTACCATTGCTGACGTATGTGCATTTTGCATCTTCATATTTGTGGCCGGTTGCAGCAATTTTGACATCTGCAATTACTTTGCCGTCGTTGTCGTAGTTCTTTTCGCAAGCCGTGCAGTACCAGTATTCTATGTTACCGGCTTCTTCACATTTTGCAGCAACGGCTGCGTGCACTTTGCCGTCGTTATCCCAAGTGTGGTGAGCTGCGATTGTCACTTCTTCAAAAGTGGTTTCTTGGGTGCAAGCTTCGTCACTAAAATACTTTTGGCAATCGCCACAATACCAGTATTCCTTGTTACCAGCTTCCGTGCAAGATTCGGTCTTGGCGGTTTGGTGAGTTACGCTTTGGTGGCCTTTAGCTGCAATTTCGCGAGTTTCTTCGTGGCCGCAAGCGCAAGTGCGTTTTTCAAGGCCGGCTTCCGTGCAGGTTGCAGGGGTTACCTCCGTCCAATCGCCGAAATCAACGTGGTTGTTGCTATCGATGGCGATTACAATGCTAGCAAGGTAGTTGCCGTCGTTATCGAAATGTTTGCCGCAAACCAAGCAATCTTTGTGTTCGAGCGTGCCAGTTTTTTGGCAAGTTGCTGCAACTGCCGGTTGCAAGTCGCCGTAGCTACATGCAAGACGAGTGCCGCCAATTGTGATGTTGGCTGTGCTGCAGCAAAGACCGTTTTCACTTGTGAATCTGATTGTATATTCACCTGCGGGCAACACAAGGGGTGCTTTTTCAGTCCATTCGATGCCGGAAACGCGGCTGTGTGCGCCGTATTCGATAACGCCGTTGATTGTGCAACCATTTTCAACCGTTACGGAAACACCTTCGTCGTAACGACCATCGTGGAACATACCATACCAAACATCGAACGCAACAACGTTTGCACCTTCGGCAACAATAATTTTAGAGCCATTTTGGAACACCACGTCGCCGCAGTTGTTGCTAGAAACGTAGTGAGTTTTTGCAGAATCATTCACAACATATGTGCCGTCAAGCGTTACGTTATCGAAGGTAAGGTTGCAGTAGTTTTGGATGAGTATTTTTGCGTTTGCATCAGTAACAGTGTTGATTGTGCCGTTTTTGAACACCACTGTTGAACCTTTGAGAAGTTGGAAAGCGTTAGTTTCTGTACCGACTGAACCAACCGTGTTGCCGTTTACCGTGTAGGTGTGGCCGCCAAGGTCGATGATGACATTAGCGTTTTTAGAGCCGTCTTCCGAGCCGATTTTCACGCCGTCGCCGGTGAGGTCGTTTTTCAACGTGATTGTGACGGGTGTTGTTTCGGAGTAATTTTCCGTTGCAAAAGCGATTGCTTCAACAAGGGTTTTGAATTCTTCGGTTTTGTCGCCGATAGTTGCGGTTACAGAATTGTGATTCATTCCGCATTCGCATGTTTCAGAGTTGTTTTCGCCGAAATTGTGTTTGGCCTTATCCGTTACTCTGCCGCAAACGGTGCATACGTGCCAGTGATATTCAGGATCGTTTGTCCAAGTTTCGGAAATTGTGCAGTTTTCGGTTTCGGTGTGGGTGC
>CAZADD010000131.1:0-1792 GCA_964483825.1 uncultured Oscillospiraceae bacterium | reverse complement strand
TGTGCTACTCCAACGTTTTTCACATGTTGACGCTTGCAGGCATTCCCGTTTGCACCGCAGACCGAGGCGAAGAATTTCCGTTCATAGTGGCGGGCGGTCCGTGCACCGTCAACCCTGAACCCATGTACAAGTTTTTCGATTTCTTTTTCGTGGGAGAGGGCGAAACGCCGTGGCGTGAGATTATTGAAGACTACAAAAAGTTCAACGGCACCAAAAAGGAATTTTTGGCGTGGGTGGACGAGCATTATCCGTGCATCTACGTGCCGTCGTTGCACGACGCAATCTACGACGGCGATACTGTGACGGTTTTGCCCGATACAACGGTGGTGCGCAACATCGAAAAGGATATGAACACGGTGTTCACGCCGCAAGTGCAGTTGGTTCCAAATATGGAAATAGTGCACGACAGAGCCGTTGCCGAACTGTTCCGCGGTTGTGCAAACGGTTGCCGTTTTTGCCAAGCAGGGTTCATTTATCGTCCAGTTCGTGAGCGCAGTGTGGAAAATGCGTTGCAACTGTGCAAAAATTTGTTGGAATCCACCGGATACGACGAACTTTCGCTAAGCAGTCTTTCCACCAGTGATTACAGCGGACTTATGCCGCTTTTGGAACAGTTGCTTCCCTACTGCAAGGAACGTCACGTGCAACTGAATTTGCCCAGTTTGCGTTTGGATAGTTTCAAGGGGAATATGGCCCAAGGCAACAGGAAAAGTTCGCTTACTTTTGCCCCCGAAGCAGGCACGCAACGCTTGCGTGACGTTATCAACAAAAATATCACCGAAGAAAACATTTTCGGCACGCTTGCCGAAGCGTTCGAACAGGGATATTCTTCCGTCAAATTGTATTTTATGTTGGGATTGCCCACCGAAACACAAGAAGACGTGGAGGGTATTGCGGATATTGCTTTCAAAGTTAAAAGTTTGTACAAGCGTGTGAGAAAATCCGGCAAGGATTTGCGCATTTCCGTTTCTTGCTCCACGTTTATCCCCAAACCGTTCACTCCTTTCCAATGGTGTGCGTTTGCGGATAGAGAAAGTATCCAAGCAAAGCAAAAATATCTGTCCGAAACGCTAAAAAAGCGTGGAATAAGTTTTTCCTACAACGACTACGACGGTTCGCTGATGGAAGCGGTACTTGCACGTGGCGGAAGAAGTGTTGCCGATAGCTTGTACGAGGCGTATTTGGATGGCGCAAGGTTCGATGCTTGGACGGAGTGTTTCAATTTTTCGCACTACAAAAAGGGTTTTGAAAAGTACGGCGTTAACGTGGATAGCATCGTTGGCGCAAAGGGCTTGGAAGATAAACTGCCGTGGGATTTTATCGATGCCGGTATCACAAAGGAATATTTCAAATCGGAATTTTTGAAATCTCAAAAGGCGGTAACAACCCCATCGTGCAACAAACAGTGCAACGGTTGCGGTCTGAAAAAGTACGGTTTTTGCTCGGACGGTCACGGCAACACGGCTTTCAAAAAGTAGCGGTGGCGTGCGTCGAACAACCAAGGAGTAACAATGGTAGTATTCAAATTTGAAAAAGCCGATTGCGGTGCATTGGCCGCCCACGTGGATACGCTGCGCACCGTAACGTATATTTTCCGCCGTGCAGGCATCGAAGTGGAGTATTCTCACGGCTTCAATCCGCACATGGAACTTTCGTTCTCGCCGCCCCTTGCTTTGGGCGCGGAAAGTGTGTGCGAATACGTGGGCGCAAAGACGGAGTATTTCGACGGAATGTCGGAAAAACTTAACAACGTATGCCCCAAAGGCATACATTTTGTCAAAGTTTTCAACAA
>CAZADD010000130.1:0-1836 GCA_964483825.1 uncultured Oscillospiraceae bacterium | reverse complement strand
GCATCGCCCGTTTTTTAACACTGCCGCCCCACCGCAACGACGCTGTTTTCAAAAACAAAAAAAGTTGTTCAAAAAACTCGCCGATGCTTTTTGACAACAGCCGCCTAAAAGGTTGTTGCGATACGCTCGTTTGAAACAATTTTGATACATACAAAAAGCCACCTCACGGGTGGCTTTTTGCTTTTTTGTATTTTATGTGTTTACCAATCAACCCAAGTCATTTTACTTTCGGCATCATAAAATGTTTTTCCGCCCCAAATGGGTGCATTTTCCAATGCGGCTATACACTCGGCAATGGAGTTTCCTTCGAAATCAAAAACATCTTCCAAAAATTCACAATTATCGTTAACTTTGATAACGAAAAAATAATATTTCCCCTTTCCGTCGCTTGTTATGCCGTCCGAAAAATATCTTTCGCCCTTGTACACAACCGCCACCGACTGAAAGGAAAACGCATCAATAAAATCGCTTACTCTTCCGCCTTCCATTTTATATCCCCGATATTTTTAGTAACTAATGTTCGTGATAGAATCGACTATTGCATAGAACGGTTTCCCGTCAAAAATTTTCGCTTCGAACAATTTGTTTGTGTTTTCGTTGGCATCCGATTGCGTTGAAGAATATATTTCCTCACAGTCATCGTTATTATCACCTTCGTAAAAAGAGTTTTTTGACCTTGACACCACAATGGAATGTTTGCTGACATTGTCGCAACTAACACTTCCGGAATTTACAAAATAGTAGTTATCGTTGTACTTGAATTCCAGATCCACGCCATAATACACAGCCTCAAATAATTGATTTAACATGCTCATATTGAAATACCCCCACTCAAAGTCATTGCTCAAAAAGGTTGCGGAACAAGACCACAACCTTTTTTGTTTTCGACTGAAAACGGCAAGGCAAAAAAGTTTATTTCAAACGGTTTTGCCGCCCAAAATCACTACTTTTTGCCGCCGTAGTGAAATTCGCTCTCACCAAAAGCCGTGAGCACGTAGGCATTGTTTTCGTCGTTTGTTCCGCCAAATTCGGACATATATGCGCTCGATTCCATAGACGCATAGTATCTTACCCATTTGCCAAATTCGCCGTTGGCTTTCAACACGGCTGATTCTAACGCACTACCGGTGAACGCACCTGTCATAATTTTCGTGACGCCCGTGGCGGTAATTTTTTTAACGGAGCTGTAACCGAAAGCAAAGGCTCCAATGTACCTAACGGAATCGGGCAAAACAATTTCTACAATATTTTTGTTGCCGTAAAAAGCAGACGCTTCAATACCGGAAACGGGCAGTCCGTCGTGTATTGCAGAAACGGAAAAACTCGTGCGTGTTTCGGTGCCGATACCCTTGACAAAGTAACATTCCAAGCCGTTGTAGTTGGTTTTAACGTACTCCAAGCCTGTTGCTTCGAATTCGTCCGTATCGTCGGGATTATTGTTGGAGTCGCACGCCGCAAAAGCCAAAATGGCAGTTAGCGTCAACGCCAAAAGCGCCAAAAGCGCAATTAGTTTTGTTGATTTTTTCATTATGTTCATTCTCCTTTTGGAAAAAGACTGTTTTTCGCCGCAAATATTGTAGCATCCCCCCCCATTTTTTGCAAGGATTTTGCGCACAATATTTGATGTGACCCAGATAGTGATAACACGCCTTTGACTTCGATACAAGCAAAAGCGGCGGACAATGAATAAAAAAACGAAATGCCCTCTCAGTCACCTTACGGCGACTGTTGCCACCAAGTGAAAAGTGAAGATATCTTAGTGAAAATTGTGCAGTTAAAACCCTTAATAACTCCTACAATTTACACCTACATTATGCGCCAGATGGTCAACCCTTC
>CAZADD010000129.1:0-1879 GCA_964483825.1 uncultured Oscillospiraceae bacterium | reverse complement strand
GGATAACGTTCAAAAAAAATGCCGTTTGCAAGCGAGAGCCGAAACCGACGGAACGAACGAAGACTTTTTCGAAAAAAGAAGATTGTTGAAAAAAAGTATAACCGTTATTTAACAATTCCGAAAAGAACAATCCGCCAAAAGCAAACAAAACGGGACAAAGTATTTGTCAAAAATGGCGATTGTTTAATAAATAAACAATAACGTTATTTAACAATTTGAAAAAGAACGATTTCAAAACCAAAGGAGCAAGACATGATTGATTTTAACACTGTTTTGGGGGAAACCGCTGAATTTGACGGCGAAGACGTGACGATTTCCGCAATTTTGTGGGATAACGTTCAAAAAAAATGCCGTTTGCAAGCGAGAGCCGAAACCGACGGAACGGAAATCTTCAACTTTACGGTGGACAACGGCAAACTAATTTTGGAAAAATGCGTTGACAGCGGAGTGCCGCTGGTTTTATCGCAAGAAGTTTTCAACACCCACGGCAAAAGGCTGGGCAACTTGGAAAACGTGCTTTTCACGAAAAACGGAACGTTGCGCAGCTTGGTTGTAGGCGGACAAACCCTTTCCAAAAGCAAAATCAGCTGCGTTGGCGACGTTATTTTGATAAAAGAAAAGTCGTTGCGTGTAGCAAAGGCCAAAATAAGCAACGAAACGGGAACTGTCGCCACGGAAGACAGCAGCACTGCCGCGGCTTGCAACAATAATTTGACTGTTGAAAAGAAAACTGCGCCGCACCGCTACGAAACGGGAAGAATTCGGCGCAAATACGGCGATTTCGGATTTTTGGTAGGTAGACAAGTAGACAAAACCGTTTTGAATTTTCAAGGCGAAGTGATGTTAAAACTTGGCGAAACAATCACCGAAGAAACGTTACGCCAAGCCAAAATTTCCGGAAAACTGATCGAAATTTTCCTTCATGCGGAGTAATAACGACAGTAAGATGCCACTGCCTTCCAAATGCGCAAATTGCAGTAATCGAACATTACGGAAAATTCTGCAATTTGTCACAAAACAAACAGCCCAACATTTGGGTAATAGAGAATGCAAATTCAAACATTGTCACGCAGACCATAGTGAGTATTCCTATGAGTAAGTTTTAATAGAAACTTAATGTTGTTTAGCAAAACGGAAATTTTTGTTTCCGTTGACGGCTTCGCTGACCTATGCCACAATGACCAACGCCAATAGGCTAAAATACAAAAGAGACTAAAAGCTGACTGTTGAACGAAAAAAACGATATTTTTTGAATTGGCTATCAAACTTCCACCCAAATTGCACGAAACACACTACCTACTACCACTAATCTATATCCGACGGCAACACCTTTCTCGATACAGAAATGCCGCGCTTTTATAATTCCGCAATTATTTCGTTCGTTGAAAGTGTGTGTTCTTCATCCGTCGTTTTTAACAAAATATCATATAGACTAATAATTTGATTGACCTATCCGTGTTTTTTGACATAGCAAACCTTTACATATTAAGATTTTCCGGTTTTAACAAGAAGTCGAAAATATTCATAAACAATATACCGTCTTCATTGTAATATGTCGGCGACATATCGCCCGTAATCACGATTTTCTTAAACGAATCGTCAATTTTGGTAAACGGTCTTATCTCCTGAATTCTCTTTTCCTCGTTTGGAATTGAATATGCCGACTGAATATAATAGCGTTTCATACCAAGGTTACATACAAAATCAACCTCTAACTGTTTACGCACACTTGCTTCCTTTGCAACTACGACACCGACATCCACTGAAAAGCCCCGCAATCTTAATTCATTATAAATTACGTTTTCCATTGAATGCGTTTGCTCGAACTGTCTAAAGTTTATTCTTGCATTTCTAAGCCCCAAATCAGAAAAATAATACT
>CAZADD010000128.1:0-1931 GCA_964483825.1 uncultured Oscillospiraceae bacterium | reverse complement strand
TATCAAAAGGATATTCCCGTTGGACAACTTGATTGGAACTTGGATTTTGTTTCGCTGTGCATTGAAAACTCCAAGAAAATTTGGTTTGTGTTTGAAAATGCAAAAGGAAACGACGGTTTCGACCTTTCTTTTGATTGCGACACGGTGGAAATATTGGAAGAAAAATTTGTGGATGCGGATGGCCTCAACGCCACGTGGGACGAATTTGAAAAAAGACTGCCTACAAAATAATTGGCTTGATCTATTTTGTACGATTTAGGCGTATTTTGTTGCACCGACGTTGCCGTGCTGGAAGCCTCGAAGAACGAACTTGACTTTTCCAAGTACGTTTTGAAGTAGAATATTTTTCAAAGCAAAAAGCAGACGAATTTCGTCTGCTTTTTTATTGGTGTAATCCAATTTTTTGCGTCTTTTTCGGGATTTTGATTGTTTGTCAACGTTTTGCTCGGATTGCTTTTCGGCAATGTATTTATTTGAAAATGTAGTTTTGCAAAAATTATTGACCGCCCGGCTTGAATTTGTGTCCGCACGATTGGCACACGTTAACGGCCGTGCCGCTGCCAATAAATCCCCAAATTAACGAATACCCTCTGTTCACGGTGGCAATATTGGTAGAGCCGCAATTGGGGCATCTCACCTTGTTCGATGCGGCATTGTTCCCGTGCTGCCGACTTTGTTCAAAAGCCGCGGAAATTTTGAAATACACTTTATCCAAAAAGTCATTTGCTTTTTGACACGAAAACATGCCGCTGCAAAAAGCAATTCGAAACGGGTCGTTCATTATTTTGACGTTATCCACAATTGTGGGTTCGCTTGCACTTCTTTTCAAAACGACGCAAGCAAATTGCGAAGACATTCCGGCACGGGTTTTATCTAGCGCGATAATCTCGGAAAACCGCACGTTGCGCACCCCTACGCCGGAAAAAATTCTCAACTTATCGTTCCAAATTTCAATTTTTTGCGGTGCTTTTTCGCCATAGTTCCGCACTTCGGAAGGCACGCACACCGTTTCGATAAGCACGCTTTCGTCCGCCTTTTTGCTTAGCGGAAAACCGCAATGTATGCAAGCTTCTGCCTTATCCGACACTTCTTTTCCGCATTCGGGACACTTTATTAGCGACATGTTACCCCTCCCCCATTGTTTAATATAAAAAACGCTAAATTGCCGCAACTTTGCTATTTTTTGTTGTAAATTTCCGTCCACTTAACAAAAACGTCGTAGTCGCCCCAAATTGTTGCAACTTGCTCCGCCGAAAGACAAAATTCGTTCGCAGCCTTTTGGTAGGCTTGGTCGACGGTGTACTTGTAGGCATCGCCATCGGTTGCTTCCATGTAGTACTTCACCTTGTCGTAGACGTGTGCTTTGTCGATTTCCGTTAGCCCAACACCGTTTTTTGCCGCAACGGAATTGTAAACGTCTTTGTGAGTGTTCACGTTTTCCAAAAGATAATCTCGGTACCCCACCTGATAGCGAACGCCGTTGCACTGCACGTATTCGCAAGTGAAATAACTGTCGAAACTTTCCACGTCCTTTGCGGCGTAGTTGCCGTCCAAAAGGGTTAGAATTTCAAGAATGTATGGGTAGTTTTTGTCGTTTTCCTGCGGCAGTTCCACTACCAAAGTATAACAATGCATGGTTTCGTTTTGGAAAGTAAAGTCGTTGCCAAACTCGTAGGAAATGTTTGCGTAGACGCAGTTGTGGTTAGCCAACAACAGCTGTGCGTTTTGCACGCTTTGCTCCAAAAACTGCGTGTTGTCGTTTGTTTGACACGAAACAAAACACGCAAGACAAAACACAGTCAACATAATGGTTGCAACTTTCAAAAAGCGTTTCACGGGGCCTCCTCCTGGATGTCAGACGTTAATATCATTATACCCCCCCCCCCCCGACTTTTTGCAAGCATCTTTGTGTTTTTTAATGAAAGATAAGA
>CAZADD010000127.1:0-2034 GCA_964483825.1 uncultured Oscillospiraceae bacterium | reverse complement strand
GTTAGTATTTTTGCGTTTCAGCCGCCGTTACCAAATGATAACGCGGTTTTTGGGTGCAAGGTACATTTTGTCGGAAGGTTTCACGTCAAAAGTTTTGTACCAAGCGTCGAAGTTGCGGGGTTGCATGTTAGCACGCAAGTAAGCAGGAGCGTGAACGTCAACTTGCAACAACAGTTTCAAGTATTCGGGGCGTCCCTTTAAGCACCACACGCGCGCCCAGTTGCGGAAATATCCTTCGTAGTCCGCATCATTCATTTTGGACATAATATCCAACGTGACGGCCATACCGCCGTTATCCGCGATGTTTTCGCTTACAATGAACGTTGCGTTAACTTTGCCCCATTCAAGCTCTATGCCCTCAAATTCCTTTATCATAGCCTTTGTTTTTTGCACGAACTTTTTGTTGTCTTCTTTGGTCCACCAGTTGTTCAAATTGCCGTTTTCGTCGCATTTTGCGCCGTTGTTATCGAATGCGTGGGAAATTTCGTGACCGATAACGGCACCGATACCGCCCAGGTTTTCGCTTCTGGATTGGTTGATGGAGTAGAACGGTTTTTGCAAAATTGCTGCGGGGAAGGTGATGTCGTTGGAAGTGGGGTTGTAGCAAGCGTTAACGACGTGTCCGGCCATAACCCATTTTGTGCGATCCACGGGTTGCCACAGTTTTTCGAAGTTATCCACAATAAGCGTGGTGTAAATTTCTTTCACGGCGCCGTAGTAGGATGCACGAGGGCCGAAGGAAAGTTTGTCGTAAAGCTTGTCGCATTGGTCGGGATAGCCCATTTTTACAACTATTTTGTTAAGCTTCAAAATGGCCTTTTGCTTGGTTTCTTCGGACAAAATGCTGTTGCTTTCCAAACGAACCTTGTAGGTATCGATGATTTCGTGAACCATTTCAACAACGTCTTTCTTTGCTTCTTCGCCGAAATATTTTCTGCCGTAGTAAAGACCAACCGGTTCCGAGAACAATCTGGATGCTGCGCCGTAGGCTTGTTTTTCAATGCTGGGCAGTTCGTTCACGCCTGTCAAAACCTTTCTGTAAGCCGATGCCAATTCGCGCAATTCTTCGCTGAGATAGCTGCAAGCGGAAATCAAAGTGTTAACATAAGCCCAAGATTTGTAAAGTTCAAAGTTTTCTTCGTTGAACAGCGTGCTGAAACCTTTCAAAAAGCGGGGTTCTGCAACGATAATGTTCTCCGGCAGGTGTTCGCCGTAGAAAGACGTGAGCAATTTTTTCAGTTTGATGGGGCGAAGCAACGTGCACACGCGGCGTGTAGGCATGGGGTTGTAGCTCTTCACGTATTCCGACCATTCTTCGCTGCTTTTAACAAGCGTTGCAATGATAGCGTCGAATTTAAGCGTGTTTTCCAAGTAGCTTTTTTGTTCTTCTTCCGTCAAAGTGGTGCGTTTGAGCAATTCTGCCGCCATTTGAGACCAAACGCCGATCAATGCGTCGTGTTGCGGTTTCATTTCTTCCTTGTAGTAGGTTGTGTCGGGAAGAATGGTGGAAGGTCCGCGCAAACCGAAAGCGTGTTTGGAAGTGTCTTTCATATCTTCTTCCACGCCGATGCCGAAGGGCAACGAAAGGTCGCTAAGAACAAAATCCTTGAGTTTTCTGTTCAAATCGGAAACGCTGTTGAGGTTGTGAATTTTGTCCAATTCCTTTTGAACGGGTTTCAGGCCTTCCGAGTTGCGTCTTTTAACGTTTTTAACAAGTTTGAAAAGATTCACGGCTTTTTGTACGTTTGCATCGGGAATTTCCATTTTACCCTTTGCCATTTTGTTGAAATCGCCAATCATCAATTTTTCAACGTCGGCATCAAGGTTGATAAAGCCGCCCGTTGCGGGTTTGTCCGCAGGAATAACGGCGTTATCCAGCCATTCCTGGTTGACATGTAGGTAGAGGTCGTCTTGAATTCTGATTGTGTCTGCCATTGTGTAAAACTCCTTTTTGCTTGACGCAAAACGTTGCTTGCGGTCAAGTATTTGCGGATATTTTATCACAATATCGCCGTTTTGTAAACAACCATTTGT
>CAZADD010000126.1:0-2039 GCA_964483825.1 uncultured Oscillospiraceae bacterium | reverse complement strand
TACAATAATGGGCGGTGAACGGAATGAAAATTTGGGCTAAGACAATTTCAGAAGAAAAGATAACGAGAGACTTGCTTTTTGAGTGCGGCAACATTGCCAACGAAGAAGAATTTGTTTGCGCCATGCAAGAAATTTGCAACACTATGGATATTCCGACACCGGTCACCACCTACGTCAATTTCAATCACTTTGTGCTGTTCAACAACACTCGTTTTAAGCCAAGAGATTTTGTTGAACACGTAGATTTCGATTTGTTTGACGTGGAAGCCGTTCCGGACAGACGGTAACCGTTTTGCGGGTATAGTTTAGTGGCAAAACGACTGCTTCCCAAGCAGTAGTTACGGGTCCGATTCCCGTTACCCGCTCCACTACCTTGCAAAAAACATTTTGGAGGGACAGAATGAACAAATTTATGCACGAAGCAATCCAAGAGGCACGTTCGGGCATTTTACACAACGACGGCGGTCCTTTCGGTGCAGTTATCGTGAAAGACGGCCAAATTATCGGACGCGGCCACAACAGAGTTGCAAAAAACAACGACCCTACCTGTCACGGTGAAATGGAAGCAATAAGAGATGCTTGCAACAAACTTTCCACTTTCGATTTGAGCGGAGCGGACATCTACACCACGGGGCAACCGTGCGTTATGTGTTTGGGGGCAATTTTGTGGGCAAACATCAACAACATCTACTACGGTTGTTCGATAGCCGAAAACGATATGATCGGTTTCCGTGACGATGTTTTCAGCAAAACTTTGCAAATAAACATGGATCAACTTCAAGACAGAGTGATACAAGTGGACCACGAAGAATGCTTGCAACTGTTCCGTGACTACATGAATATTTCCAACAAAACAATGTACTAAGCAAAAAGCGACTGAATATTTTCGGTCGCTTTTGTTTGTGTAACAATACACTATTGTTACTGTTTTTTTGTGATTTTTAAAATTACGTTCAAACCCCAAACCATTAAATACAATAATATGCTCACACCACTTCGACAAATTTCACTTCAAAAAAACACTAAACCAAATTGCACGAACAGACAACAAAAACCGATGGTGCCGTGTTTTCTCAAATAATTTTGTTTGTGCAAATAGCTTAATTATTGGCACAAATTATCCAAACAACATTATTTTAAGAATTGGGGTACTTCTAACCACTTGACACATGTTTCGCAAGAAATTCTTCACATTTTTACCACAAAATCAGGGGTGATTAACCACATTCACATCTGACAACCGCGCAAAAAGCGACTGAAATTTCAGTCGCTTTTGTTTTTTTTAATGATGAAAACTATTCCACGCTCAAAACGTAGTAGTACAACGGTTGTCCGCCGTAGTGAAGGATAACGTCGATATCGGGATGAGTTTCTTCAACTTTTTCTACAAATTTTTCCGCTTCTTCCTGTTTTACGTCTGCGCCGTAGTACAGTGTGACAATTTCTTTTTCTTCCGTCAGCATGCTGTCGATAAGTGCCATTGTAACTTTTTCCATATCCTTGCCGGACGTTACAATGCTACCCTTATCAAGGCCGATAATGTTGCCTTTTTTGATAACGACATTATCAATAACCGTGTCACGGACGGCATAGGTTACTTGACCGGCATCGATGTTAGAAAATGCAGAAGTCATGTTTTCCAAGTTTTCCGAAAGAGAATCGTCCGGGCTGAAATTCAGCACCGCTGCGATACCTTGAGGAACGTCCTTTGTTTGCAACACGAAGATATTTCTGCGTTCAACCAGCGTTCTGGATTGTTCGGCAGCAAGAATAATATTCTTGTTGTTAGGCAAAATGATGATGTTTTCGGCATTAATTTTGCGTGCGGCGGATGCAATGTCTTCGGCGGAGGGGTTCATTGTTTGACCGCCCTCCAAAACTTGATCGACAAGCAAATCCTTGAATATTGCAGCAAAACCGTCGCCGGAGCACACTGAAAGCAAACCGATAGGCTTGCGCTCACGTTCGTACTTGGCACGAAGTTGACGGTTTTGTTCCATCATGTTTTCAATTTTCACCTTATCCAATTCACCCAAAGT
>CAZADD010000125.1:0-2076 GCA_964483825.1 uncultured Oscillospiraceae bacterium | reverse complement strand
GTTGGCAGTTTTAGTGTGCTAGTATATGCGTGTTTAGAACAAAAGTTCGCAAATCGAACGGGGAGGTGAAAAGATGAATCACGAAATTGCAATGTTGCAGAGTTTGAGTGTCTGCAACAAGTATTTGAAAAAACTCAACAAGCGGTGCATGAATGCCGCACTTAATTCTTTTTCTGCGGAGGGGTATCCGAACGGCACGTTAGGACAAATAAGTGCGTTAGCAAAATTAACGGCCGAGCGTGACGCTTTTTTATCGGTTATGCAAACTGTGTGCAATGCATTGTCGGGCATGCCAAAGGGGTATCGAGCATTGTTAGTTGCCATTTACGTCAAAAAAGTTCCAAGGCAAGTAGTTGCGGATAAGTACGGAGTGTCCCTTTCCACCGTCTATCGCAAACTTACACGGGCACGCAAGTATTTCCGCACCGAAATGGAAAAGGCCGGTTTCGATGCGGCGTGGTTCGTCCAAAACTTCAAAAATTACGAGTGCGCACTGAACATGTTCCGTCAGCAATCGCACGCACTTAATTTTGTTTCCAGCGACGGCTACTGTTCCATGCGGCTGTGTGCCTAGATATCTTTATCAAAAATTTCTCTTTTTTTAACGTTGCCAGGCAAAAACAGTGCAAGGCAAATGCCCACGGCAAGCGCAACCACGAATGCTATCAGCAGTATTTCCGTTATGCCGCCGGAAGTGTTGCTGTCGGCTGGCGTGTCGTCTTCGGACGGCTCCGTTTGCGGCGGTGCAACTACAGGCTCGGTGACCAATGGCGTGGGGTGCAAGGCAATAACCGGTTTTGTAACGCTGTTTGCGGCAACGTAGCCGAATTTTCCGCCGTAGTACACGTAGTACCAAGTTTGGCCGTAGGAAGTTATCTCGCCGTAGAAACTTACCGTTTGCGTGTTCGTTACGGTTAGAACCGTTTCGGCTGATGGCACCGGCGAAAGTTTCAGTTGTGCGGAATCGGTGCTCACAGTCACTTTTTCCGTCGGGTAGTAGGGCGGTTCGGGATTTTCGCTACATTTTTCCACTTCGGCTTTCCAAACGTAGCCGCAAATTTGCGGAAAATCCTTTTCATTTTGCATCACGCTTACCAAATACATGCCGTTTTCTTCCGACAAAACTTGCAAGTAGTAACTTTTTTGAAGGATAAAAACGGCTTTTGAATTGTTGCAGTTGGCGTACAGCCGAACTTCGTCCTCCGTCACACGCACCCAGTTGCAATCGTATTCGGCAAATGCGCTTGTGGGGAAACAAAAGCAAACACAAACTAACGCACACAAAAGTGTGAAAAATATTTTCATAACAACGTCTCCTTGAAAGCAATTATAACGCACTTTTTCAACTGTTTTTTGTCGCAAATTGAGTTAAAGTCGGCTCATCTTGTCGCATGCCGAAGTTGTCGTTTGTGTTTTTGGGGCGGCGCAAAGGAGTGGTATTGAACGCAAACGTAATAAAACGGTTAAAAGCAATCGAATTTGAAGAAAAACGTCGAAAAAGCAGTGCTTTGGCACGGTACAACAAAACGAAGGTTCACCAAAAACAAATGGCATTTCACAAGTGTACCAAACGCAACCGATGGGTGTTCGGCGGCAACAGAAGCGGCAAAACGGAGTGCGGTGCGGTGGAAACGGTGTGGCTGGCAAGGGGAATTCATCCCTTTCGTCAAAACAAACCCAACGTGAGTTGTTGGGTGGTTTCGCTGTCTCAACAAGTTCAGCGTGACGTTGCGCAGCAAAAGATTTTGCACTATTTGGAAAAAAGTTGGATAGAAAACGTAGTTATGATAAGCGGTTCAAAAAGCAGTCCGTCCTACGGAGTGATCGATTGCATCGTTGTAAAAAACGTTTTTGGCGGTACTTCCAAAATATCTTTCAAAAGTTGCGAAGCGGGCCGAGAAAAATTTCAGGGTACGTCGCTGGATTTTGTGTGGTTCGACGAAGAGCCGCCCAAAGATATCTACGAGGAGTGCCGCATGCGTGTTTTGGATAGGTGCGGTGAAATTTTCGGCACTATGACGCCGCTGAAAGGACTAACCTGGGTGTACGACGAAATTTACCTTAACAGCAAAAATA
>CAZADD010000124.1:0-2079 GCA_964483825.1 uncultured Oscillospiraceae bacterium | reverse complement strand
CGCCGTTGAATACCTTGTTGTTGAACCGTGACCGTACCGACGACCCTGTATTGTTGTCTAATGTTTTCAACAAGTCTTCCATTCCGAAAGACTTATCCCGAAGGTCATCCAAGATTATTGCCTTTTGGCCAAGATAGTCTTGGAACGGGTCATTGCTTGCGCTAGAAATGCAGAAATCCAACCCCATCTGAGTCAGCAGCTTCTTTGCGTAGTACGTTTTCCCGGTTCCGCCTTTGCCACAAATGAAAATAACGTCGATTGTTCTGTCCGGGTTCATAAGCACCGTTTGACACCTTATTTCCCACAGCTTTTTCAACTTTGAAAACGCTTGCGTTTTCTCGTCGATAGCGTTGTACACTCGAATCACGTCTTTTTCTGCTTCGACGTAAGTTCCGATACGGCGGTACAGCTGCCACAAATTACCTGCTCCATTACACATGCGGCATGTGAAATGCAATCAACAATATGCAAAAACTTTAACTTAATCGACAAATTCAAATTTCACACACATTCTTGACAGCAAAACACAAAAGTGATAAACTAAACACAACAAATTAAAATACTGACAGTTCGCGACCATCCTGTCACAAAACAAAACTATGGAAACCATGGCGCACTTTGCGCCTTTTTTGTTGAAAAAGTTTTTGAACTGTCTTTCAAGAGGACATTTTGCTGAAAATTAAAAGAGAACTACACCACTTCAAAATTTTGTTGCGTTCGGTGCCGTCCGGCATTGTGGCGTTTTTTGTCGCATCAGTACTAGCAATGAATTTGCTGGCCAACAAAAGTATCGATTTCCGTCTAGACTGGCTTGCGCTTGATTGCGGAATGCTAATTTCTTGGGTTGCATTTTTAGCCATGGATATTATTACAAAACGTTTTGGGCCGAAAGCAGCAACACAACTATCGGCATTTGCCATTGCCGTGAATATGCTGTTTTGCCTGATATTTTTTGTCGCAAGCAAAATTCCCGGCACATGGAGCCAATCTGCAGCAAACAACGATAT
Organism: uncultured Oscillospiraceae bacterium; assembly: GCA_964483825.1. GTDB lineage: Bacteria > Bacillota > Clostridia > Christensenellales > CAG-314 > Fimimonas. The sequence goes on along the minus strand of CAZADD010000124.1, from coordinate 1,072 downwards.
CAGCGAAGCACTAGATAAAACTTTTGGCGGTTCGTGGTACGTGGTTTTAGGTAGCGCTTTGGCATTTGCCGTTTCAGCTGCCATAAACAACTTTTGCAACTCGGGCATTGGATTACTTTTCAAGAAAAATCCAAACGGCGCAACGGCATACTACGTTCGCTCTTACGTTTCGACAGCTATTGCACAATTTGCCGACAATTTGATTTTTTCGTTCGTCGTAAGCCACGTGTTTTTCGGTTGGAATGCGACGCAATGCGTAGTTTGTGCAGCAACAGGAATGGCAGCAGAACTACTGTTTCAGGTGGTATTTTCGCCGCTAGGCTTTGCAATATGCAAAAAATGGGAAAGTGAAAACGTTGGAAAAGACTATCTAACTTACAATAACGGAGAAAATTTATGAAAATATTGATAACAGGAACGTCTTGCGGCATTGGCAAAGCAATTGCAGAAAAATTTTTGCACAGCGGCCACCAAGTGATAGGCATTGACGTGTTGAACTCAACGATATCTAACGCTAACTATACACACATCGTTGCTAATGTTGCAACCGATCAACTGCCGCAAATCGAAAACATCGAAATACTTGTTAATAACGCTGGCGTGCAAGCTAGCGGTAACGACATTGACATCAATTTGAAGGGCACAATCCGCGTAACGGAGCAATATGCACTGCAACCGCACATCAAAAGCGTGCTTTTTATTGCTTCTGCAAGCGCGCGAACAGGGGCGGAATTTGCCGAATACGTTGCCAGCAAAGGCGGCATGGTTGCCTACATGAAAAATGTTGCGTTGCGTATTGCAAAATACGGCGCAACAGCAAACAGCCTTTCTCCCGGCGGTGTTTTGACAGCAATGAACAAATGCGTTATTGAAGATAAAACGAAATGGCAACGCATAATGGACCTAACCCTACTTCCCAAGTGGGCAACAACGGAAGAAATTGCCGATTGGGCTTACTTCGTGACGGTTGTTAACAAATCCATGACTGCGCAAGACATTTTGATAGACAACGGAGAACAAGCAAAATGCGAATTCGTTTGGTGATAAACTGATGTTTTATCACCTTTTTTGT
>CAZADD010000123.1:0-2114 GCA_964483825.1 uncultured Oscillospiraceae bacterium | reverse complement strand
CGAATCCAACGTGCGCATCAAGCAAGCGGCAACAACCGTTCGCGTTTCCGAAGCGTCGGCAGTGGGCGTTGTAAAAGACGGTGTCGACCGTGTTTGCCGTCAAATTGCCGAAGACAAGGAACGCAAGGAACAACTTGCTCGTGAAAAACGCAAGGAACGTCGCAGACTTGCCAAGGAACAAGAAGAACAAAAGTAATTGTAAACACGGTGCATCGCCCCTTTGCGTGGCGGTGAAAAAATCCCTGTTTGCAGAAGGTGCAAAATGAACCATTGCAAAAATGCAAAAAACAAACCGTCTAGCGGGAAAAAGGCGTTGCAATCGACACTTCGCATTTTGGGCATTACTCTGTGCGTGTTGCTTGCGTTGGTGTTGGTGTTCAACTGTGTGCTTATCATCAGCAGTGCCGTTCATCCCGATGATGTGCCGTCTATCGGCAACTACTCACCGTTGATTGTTCTGACGGAATCCATGGACCCAGATATCAAGGCCGGCGATCTTATTTTGTGCCGCCGTATCGATGCCGACGAGGCAAAAAAACTTGAAGTAGACACAGTCATTTCCTTTTTCGATCCCGAAGAGGGCAGCTCGGCCGTTGTAACCCACAAAATAGTGGAAGTTATCACTAATGCGGAAGGCGACGTGTTCTACAAAACGAAGGGTGTCAACAACATCATTGAAGACAGGCTTGCCGTTTCTTCCGAAAACGTCATTGGCGTGTACACCGGCATTCGCTTTGCTTTTATCGGCCGTATCGTGATGTTTGCACAAACTCCCGTTGGGCTGATTGTGTTCATCGCAGTGCCCGTGCTGTTGTTTTTGGGTGTGGTGTTGTTCCAACGCCGCGATAACAAGAAAAAAGTTGCGGCCGATTTGGAACTTGCCGCAAGCGTGCAAGAAGTGGATCGCTTGCGTGCCGAAGTGGAAGCATTGCGTCAAGAACAATTGAAACAAGCGCTGGACAAAATGCCGCAAAATCCTTCTTCGGAAGATTTCAAACAACTGCTCGATCAACTGTCCGATCAAACTTCGGAAAAAACTTCGAAAGAGGACAGTTCGCCTAAACAGCAGTAATTTGCACAAAAATTTTGGGTCACCTCTTCGAACAACGTTCGAGGTGTAAATATGCACAATTTGCGCCCCTCTAGTGGGCGTTGGCGAAAGCCCTTCGCCTTCAAAAGGGGCAAATTCTAAAAAAAAAGAAGGAGAATAACAATGAAAGAAAAGAACAAAAGGGTTTACAAACTCTCAGCCGTTTTGATGATTCTTTGTCTCATCACGGCATGCGTAATCGGAACAACTCTTGCCAAGTACACAACCGGCGGCAGCGCAACCGATAGTGCTTCCGTTGCAAAATGGGGTGTGAAAGTTCAAATCCAAGGCGACGGCTTGTTTTCCAACGAGTACAAAAATGGCGACGGTACAGCAACTGTTTCGTCTTTAGATAATCGCAAAGTTGTTGCTGCAGGAACGTCCGGCGGAGGAGCAAGTTCTTCTATGAAGTTTGCCATCGAAGGAACGCCCGAAGTTTCCACGAAAGTAGTCGTTAGTCTCACGGACGTTAAAGACGTTTGTGTGAAGAAAGGAACTTATACTGACCCTATCGAGAAAAAAAGCGTTGAAGTAACGGCAGACTACTATCCCATCGTGTTCACTTTGAAACAAATCAAGGATGCAAAAGGCACTTGTGATAAAATCGTTGCTACAGGTACGTTGGCACAAATCAAAGCAGTACTTGATGCATACACGGCAAATGCAACTTATGAACCCACAACCAATTTGCAAGCAGAATTCGAACTTTCTTGGAAATGGGAGTTTGAAAGCGGCCACGACGCATACGACACATTACTTGGTAATTTTGCAGCAGACCCCAATTTTACGCCGAACGACAACGTGTCAATTAACGTTGGTTACAAACTGGAAGTCACTGTAACACAAGTCGACTAGTTTCAACCGTCAAAACAAATCAACAAAAATTCACAAAGGAGGTGGAGCAATATGTCAAACGGTAGCAAATTTCAACGCCGTCAGTGGGTGTGGATAATGCTCATGGCAGATCTAGTGTTTTTTATGTTGCTTATGACGCTTGGCATAATTGCTCTGCAAGTAGGCAACA
>CAZADD010000122.1:0-2174 GCA_964483825.1 uncultured Oscillospiraceae bacterium | reverse complement strand
TCTTTTCTGCCATAATGTCCTCCTAAAAATTTTGTTTTACAATTCAACGGCGTTAACGCTTGCTATCCAAATAGTTTTGCAAGATGATGGTTGCCGCAACTTTGTCGATAACTTTTTTTCTGTTTTCTCTTCGAACGTTGCCCTCGATAAGCACACGTTCCGCCGACAGCGTGGTGAAACGCTCGTCCATAAATTTAACGGGAACGTCCGTTTGACGTTGCAACCGTTCGATGAACGCACGCGTTTTGGTCGTCTGTTCGTTTTCCTGACCGTTAAGCCCCAAAGGCAGGCCGGAAACAAACAATTCCACTTGGTGCGCTTTTGCCAAATCGGCAATATATTGTGCATCGCGCTCCGCGTCACCGCGCCGAGTGTACGTTTCCAAAGGATTGGCAATGATGCCCATCAAATCGGAAACTGCAATTCCTATACGGACGTCGCCGACGTCCAAAGCCATTATTCTTCCCATAATGCACACATTGTATCACACTTGAAGAAAATTTAACAGTGTTTTGCAAAAATTAGACAATTTATTTTGATAAAAATTGAAAAATTCCCGTTTGCAAACTAACTATCGGAATATTTTTTTCCGTCTGCAACGCAGTATTCGGCAAACAACTGTCAATAAAGTAAAACTTACTTAATTGCAAAAATTTTCGGGGCACGCCTTTTGTTGCATGCCCCGAAACCTATTTAGTGAGATTTTTCACTTTTTTCTTCCCCTTGGACAGCACTTGTTTGACGGCAGGTATTTCCGAAACGGCCATGCCCACCGCTGCGCCCAAAGCAATGCCGAAAAGCAGTTTTTTCATATTTCCTCCTGTGAACAATCCTACACTTATTGTGTAGCACAAGGGGGAAAATATACGGTTTGACGTCACAGCGAGAAAATTTTGCACCAAAATTTGGTTCTTGCCCCAAAATTACAGCATTCCACACGAATCCGTTCGGGCAAATTGCGGAAAACGAGACGAATGTAACGTTCCGCACCGATTTAGTGCAAAAAGTGTGCCTAAAATTACACGTATTCCACGGTTTTATCCGCTTGCTTGTTTTGTTGTTTTGCGCGGTAGTCTTCGATAGCCTTTTTGATGGCTTCTTCCGCCAAAACGGAGCAGTGGATTTTTTGCGGAGGCAAACCTTCCAATTCTTCCACGACACGGGCGTTGGTGAGTTTCAACGCTTCGTCCACCGTCATGCCTATCACCATTTGCGTTGCGGTGCTGCTGGTTGCAATTGCCGCCGCACAGCCGAACGTTTGAAATTTAGCGTCGACGATAACGTCGTTTTCAATTTTAAGGGTGATTTTCATGATGTCGCCGCAAGTTGCGTTACCCACCATGCCTTCACCATCGGCATTTTCTATCACGCCCACATTTTGAGGGTGAGCAAAAGCATCCAAAACTTTTTGATTATACATTGTGAATTCCTCCTTCCTTCAAGTTAAACAACGGCGACATTTCGCGCAGTTTGGAAATTGTGTCTTTAAGCGCTTCCACGGTGTAGTCCGCTTCTTCCATGGTGTTGTGTTTTCCGAACGAAAAACGAATGGAACCGTGAGATATTTCGATGGGAACGCCCATTGCCAACAAAACGTGCGACGGATCAAGGCTGCCGGAACTGCATGCCGAACCGCTGGACACTGCCACTCCGTGGAAATCCATAAGCATCAAAATGCCTTCGCCTTCCACAAATTCGAAACTAAAGTTAGCCACAGACGGCACACGGTGCTCAACGTTACCGTTGAAACGAACATAAGGGATTTCCGCAAGCACACGCTCCACGAAATGATCTCGGAGCGCTGCAATGTGCGCATTGTTTTGTTCCATTTCGGCAGTGGCAATTTCCAATGCTTTTGCCATGCCCACAACTGCCGGTGTGTTGGTAGTTCCGCCACGCTGAGAACGCTCTTGTCCGCCGCCACAAATAAGTTTATCCAATTTGACGCCGTTGCGAACGTACAGCGCACCCACGCCTTTGGGGCCGTAGAACTTGTGACCGGACATGGTCATGATATCCAAGCCCAATTCTTTGACGTCTATTTTGAGATACGGCATGGCTTGCACGCAGTCGGAATGGAACAACGCTCCGTGGGCATGTGCAACTTTCGCCAATTCTTTTATCGGCTGAATGGTGCCCACTTCGTTATTTGCGTACATCACGGATACCAAAAT
>CAZADD010000121.1:0-2215 GCA_964483825.1 uncultured Oscillospiraceae bacterium | reverse complement strand
GTTGCGGTTCCCTCCAAGGCATCACTGCCAAGGCAACACGCATAACTGCCTGATATGTTCTGCACCACGCTTTTTTGAATACGTTCATAGTTTCTCCGTACCTTTTTTTCGTTAACATTCAAACAAATCTTGCCCGATTGTCACAAAACCTTGCGAACAGGATATAAATTCTAGTAATATAAACTGTAATAAATAAACATTTTATCTTGCGGTAAAATGTTTGCAAAACTGTCGTTTTGCCACAAAACTTTCGTTTTGTGCTTCTAGTATGTAAAACGGCGGCGCTTCCACACCTTGCAAGCAAAGCGGAAGCTTCTTGTATTATACACTACTTTTTTGCCGTTGTAAAGCAAGTGACAAACTGTTACCGCCGCACGACACAAACAAAAAAGTTTCGAAATTCAACAAAAAACTTCGCCTTTTGCAAAAACACACCGAAAACAAACTGCCGTTTATCCAAGCAACTGTGAAAATCGAACGTTTTCATTGAACGTTCAACGAAAGACAGCTTTTTTTGCAAAAGCGAGCCTCAAACGACTTGCACGCCAAGCAACGGCAATGAAACACAGCGTCTTTTTTCGAAAATTGCCGCAAATGCATTTTTCAACCACTTTTCAAAATGTTTTTAACACGCAACGGCTTTGGCTTTTTACAAAAAGCGAGTCGCCGCAACTTGCGGCAACTCGCCAAAATTAAAATTACAGCTGACCGAGCAATTCTTCACGCAACGCCTTGAATTCTTCACTGTTTTTGTCCGTTCTTGCATTTGCCTCCACAATTCGCTTTTGCAAATCTTTGGTAAGTTTGTAGCGGAATGCAATCACGCAGCCCAAAAGCATTATTGCAATGGGCAAAGCAAGGAAACAAATTTGAAGTGCCGTTTGTGCGGCAGCCGTTTGTTCCAAGGGCAAAAGTTGCACATTGGCGGTAAATTCGGTAGCCTTGAAAATATCCAACGAATATTGCACGCCGTCGACGGTGATAAATCCCACCGCTTTTGCGGCATTATACGCTTCCACCGTGACGTACTTCGTTTCCACGTAGCCGGCAAGGCCTATTACCAGCGGCGGCAATGCAAGGCCGATTGCTTGCGCGGTTGTGTTCAAAAAGTTTGTCAAGCCGGAAAATGCGCCTTCCGTTCTTTCGCCGAAATACAGTTCTCCAACGTCGCAAACGTCGCCGAAACTGCTGTGCGGCACAAACACCGTTCCGCCGATACCAAGCCCCAAAACCAATCCGCAAACGATAAGCAGCCAGTTGGGAGCACCGCCCACGGAAATTACCGTGTTTTTGATAACTTCTTTGCCGTCCTCAATGACGGTTTTGGATACAATGTCATATCCCGTTTCTTTGGGTAAAGCAAACATCAACGCCACCACCACAATCCAAATGGTTGCACCCGTCAAGTAGGCAAAACGTTTGGATTTCACCTTGATCAACTTCAAATACAGCGGCAAAGCAATGGCTTGCGCCACAAACATCATTGCCGCGGCAACCGTTGCAACGGGAAAACGGGTTCCTTCCCCCAACGTTACCGCCTTGTAGGATTCCGAACGAAGGAAAAAGTCGCAAAAAGTGAAGAAGAAACTGGACATCATTGCCATTGCCATGGAAGTGCACATTTGCATTCCCAAATATTGGCGATAGGTTTTCACTTTCAGGGGGCGCACAAAGTCTTTCAAACTGAGTTTGTTTTTCACGGCCGGGGTGACAATTTGCTCGTGAGAGAAAATTGCCGCAATCAAAATGGACACCATGAAAACAAATCCGAAAATTGCCGCCATTATTATATAGCAAACGCCGCCGTCTTTCGACGCCTTTTCCGGCGAAGCAATCATGCCGGGCACTGCCACGCAAATCGTGCTGGAAATGATGGAAAACGCCAAACGAACGGCATTGGTGTTGTTGCGTTCGTTGAAGTCGTCCGTCATTTCGCTGGCGTGCGAGTAGTAGGGAATAAGTACGAAACTTTGCGCCGTGGCGTAGAGCATGTACACTATCACCACGAACACACACTTCAACGCAATGCTATCCGTTATCAAATTCCACGGGAAGAACAGCAACACCAACCCAACCAAAACGGGAGCGGCGCAAACAAGCATAAACCACCTGCGTTTACCGAACTTTCCTGGCGTTTTTGCGTCCGTTATTTTGCCGATAAACGGGTCGATGATTCCGTCCCAAATTTTTGTCAACAGCAAAATGGGAGTCAGGT
>CAZADD010000120.1:0-2267 GCA_964483825.1 uncultured Oscillospiraceae bacterium | reverse complement strand
AATGTAATCCTTCAAACTTTTGCTCCGCAACGTTTTGTATAATGTATTGCAAAACGTGGCAAAAAATGTCAAATATTGCGGAATGAAACGCAAGGCATTGCATTTGCATTTTTGAGGAACATCGTTTGGCCACTTGGCAGTTGTGCATCGAAAACTTCCCGTGGTGCAGTGGATGGGCTTGCAGAAGGCGAAGTGCGTGTTCCAAAATACGTTCAAAACGGCGGCAACGATGTTTATCCGATGTCTTGAAGATTACAATAGGTTTGTTAAAAAAGTTGATAAACCTACCCGAAAACCAAGTAATTTAGATAGGGGTGTCAACCGCAACCAACCCATTTTGGATGTGCACGGCAATAAACAAAACTTCAAACGTAGCAATTATCAGTTTCGTTCAAAAATCGGTGCGTATTTTTGCGTGTTGCGGTCGATAATATAAACTGTACGAAGTAAACATTTTTCCTTGCGGCAAAATGTTTGCAAAACTGTCGTTTTGCCACAAAACTTGCGTTTTGTGCTTCTAGTATGTAAAACGGCGGCGCTTCCTCTCTTTGCAAGCAAAGCGAAAGCTTCTTGTATTATAAACTGTACGAAGTGAATATTTCACCTCGCAGCAAAATGTTTGCAAAACTGTCGTTTTTCCGAAAACTAGTGTTTTTGCGCTTCTAGTATGTAATACGGCGGCGTTCGCACTTCTTGCAAGCAAAGTGCGAACTTCTTGTGTTATACCGTGTCGCAAGCGGACGTGTTCGGCGCAAAACAAAAGCGACGGTTACTGTCGCTTAAAATATTATTTTTCAATTTTATCCCACAAATTGTAGCGTTCGGGGTGCATAATGGCATTGGCAATTTTTGTGGAAATGGACGGGTCTTTCAACGAAAGTTCTTTCAAAAGGTCTTTCATCGCCTCCCGTTGCGAGTGCTTGTCTGCCGGACACGGATTTTTGCACACCGGCAATTCTCTTGCCGCCCCAACGATATCCCGTTCGTCAATGTAAACCATTGGACGAATCAGCGTGATGTCACTTCTTGACATATACGAAACGGGTTGCATTGTGCTCAAACGCCCTTCGTAAGTCAAACTGAGCAAAAAAGTTTCCACAATGTCGTTTTTATGGTGTCCCAACGCCAACTTGTTGTAACCCAGTTCGTTAATTTTGCTGTTCAGTGCGCCACGGCGCATTTTTGCACACAAACTGCAGGGATTTTTTTCTTTGCGAACGTCAAAAATAATCTCGGCGATGTCCGTTTTCTCAATGTAGTAGGGCACGCCCAGTTGCTCGCAGTAGTCGGCAATGGGTTGATAGGCATTTTCCTTGAATCCCATATCCACCGTTATGCCGCACAAATCGAAGTTGTGTTCGGAAAAGCGTTTGTAGGCAGCTAACAGCGTCAACAACACAAGGCTGTCTTTGCCGCCGGAAATGCCCACGGCAATTTTGTCGCCGTCGCCAATCATGTCGTAGTCGTTTATCGCCTTGCGCATGTGAGAAAGTAATTTTTGAATGTTCATAGCGTTTCGCCCTTTTTCGGTGCAATTTTCTGTGTATAATTGTATTGTAAAACGACGAAATTTTCAAGCGTTTTCAGTTGCAAAAAATAATTGAGAAAATTTCCTATTTATGCTTGACAAAATAAATAGGAAATGTTATCATTTAATCACAACGGAGGTGGCAAGTGAGATTTTCAAAGCAACGGCAAGTAGTGTACGAAGTTTTGTGCGCAACAACGGCGCATCCCGATGCGGCCACCGTGTTCGAAGAGGCTCGCAAGGCGTTGCCGTCAATAAGTTTGGCAACGGTGTATCGCAATTTGGACGAATTGTGTGCGTTGGGCAAGGTTAAGCGCATCAGCGTTGACGGTTCGGCCGAGCGGTTCGATGCAGGCATGCACGCACATGCACACTTTGTTTGCACCGAATGCAACCGTGTGTTGGATGCAGGCGTTCCCACCGTGCAAGTGGATTGTGATTGTGGCATTGCCAATCGGGCGGAAGTGATGCTGTACGGTGTGTGCAACAATTGTAAAAACAAAATAGAAACAAAAAATAAGGAGAATTAACTATGAAAAAATGGATTTGCAACGTTTGCGGTTACATTCACGAAGGTGACGAATCCCCCGAAATTTGTCCTCTTTGCGGAGTGGATAGCACCAACTTTGAAGAAGTTGCCGAATAACGGCAAAATAATTTACTAAACAATAAAAAAACAAAGATAAAAGGAGAAAACTATTATGAAATTTGTATGTTCTGTTTGCGGTTACGTTCACGA
>CAZADD010000119.1:0-2288 GCA_964483825.1 uncultured Oscillospiraceae bacterium | reverse complement strand
ATTGTGCAAGTCAAACACGTGGCTTGGATAAAAAATGATAGCCGAATAGTTGCTTTTTGTTTTGTCGCAATTTTCGCGGTACGTTGTGCGTTTTTTACGGCATTTTGCGGTTGAATTTTCGCAAAAGAATATTAAAAACCCTTTTTTTGCATACTATCCTCAAACTAGTTCGGAGGGATAAATTTGTGTCAGTAACAAACAAAGTTAAAACGTCGGCGTTTGTTTTGATGTTGCTGTTGCTTGCGGCGTTAGTCGTCGTTGCATTTTCCACCACAACGGCAAATGCGGCTGTGGTTAAAAGCGGTTCGCGCGGCGCAACGGTTAGAACAATTCAAACCAAATTGAAACGTTGGGGCTACTACAACGGCAACGTCGACGGCATTTTCGGCTCGCAAACCAAAGCGGCCGTGCAATATTTTCAGCGCAAAAACGGGTTGACGGTGGATGGCATTGTGGGCAAGGCAACTGCGGCGGCAATGGGGGTCAGTCTTTCCGGCGTGGCATCTAGCGGTTCCACAAGCGCGGGAAGTATTTCCAACAGCGATTTGTATTTGCTTTCCTGTTGCGTCTATGGCGAGGCTCGTGGCGAAAGTTACACCGGCAAGGTTGCCGTTGCGGCGGTGGTGTTGAATCGAGTGCGCAGTGCCAGTTTCCCTAACAGCATTTCCGGCGTCATTTATCAGCAAGGCGCATTCACGTGCGTATCCGACGGCCAAATAAACTTGGGCACAAACGACGAATGCACACGGGCGGCTCAGGATGCGCTTAACGGTTGGGATCCCACCGGAGGCGCAATCTACTACTTCAACCCGGCAACGGCCACAAGCAAGTGGATTTGGTCACGTCCGCAACTTATCACAATAGGAAAACACATTTTTTGTTCGTGAGGTGGCAAATGGTACAAAAATCTTCAATCAAAAACTTTTGGATGATATTTTTCGGCGTGGTTGCGCTGTTGGCAATTGCCACGTCGGTGTTGGTGGGCGTGTATTTTTCAACGGAAAACGCACGCATTCGCATGTCGGTGGTGGATGACGAAAACTACTACAAAGTGGCGCAGGAAAATAACTATCGCCGTTCGCTTTACGCCGCATGCGATCACCTGAAAAACTTGGATGCAAGTTTGGGCAAGGCATCGGTGTCGTCCGATGCGGAAAACAGAACGCAAATGCTAACAAATGCAGTTGTTCACGCCAATTTGATTAACAGATATTTGGCCAATTTGCCCGTTGCCGATAGCGACAATTTGGTAGCTTGCCAAAAGTTTGTCAATCAATCGCAAGATTACGCTTCGTTTTTGCTGAAACACGTGGCTTCGGGCAACGAACTTACGGCGGAGCACAAAACGGCGCTGAAAAATCTTAATAGGGTTGCAACCAACTTGTACAACTTGTTGCAAGACTATGCCGAAAGCGATGTCGGCATGTTTGTGACTAACGGCAACGGCGCAAACGGCGTGGGAGCACTTTCCAATGCGTTCGAAGATGCCGATAACAGCCTTTTTTCTTACGAAAAGTTGATCTACGACGGTCCTTTTTCCGATAGCGTTGTGCAAAAAACGCTCAACTGCAAAAAAATCAGCCACGAAAAGGCTCGTTTGGCAGTGGAAGAACTGTTCGGCACCGCCGTGTGGGCAGGCGAATTGAAAAACAACGGCACTTGGTACTGTTTCGAAACGGAAAAGGGCCGTGTTGTGACGGCATCGGACGGCAGAATTGCGCAGTACGATACCTACCGTGAACCAACGGGCGGCGAAGCGCTTTCCGCCGAAGAATGCAAGCAGCGTGCCCAAGAATTTTGCCGCAAATTGGGCTACGACGTGCAGGCGGTGTGGGTTTCTACCGTGCAAAACACAACCTACGTTAATTGCGCAACGGTTGCGGACGGCGTTGTGGTGTACCCGGACCTTGTAAAAGTGGCGGTGGATGCTTCAAGCGGCACGGTTTTGGGGTGCGAGGCCAAGGCGTACTTGTTGAACCATTGCGATTGGCAGTTGAATTTCGGCTCCGTTTCGCAACAGCAAGCGCAAAATGGGCTTGATAGCACGCTAAAAGTGCAAAAAACGGGCAAATGCGTGGTGGAAAAGAACGGAAAAACGCATTTTTGCCACGAATTTCAATGTGAAAGTGACGGCCACCGCTATTTTATTTACGTGGATTCCGAAACGGGCAAAGAAGTGGAAATTTTCAAAGTAATTGAAAACACCGAAGGCTACACGGTGATGTGATGCCGCGCACCCGAACAACCTCTCACTTTATCCAAACTTACAATCCCCCCCCAACCGCAAA
>CAZADD010000118.1:0-2349 GCA_964483825.1 uncultured Oscillospiraceae bacterium | reverse complement strand
CCGCTTTACATTGCTCACCGTGGCCACGGTATGCACGAAAACACCAAGGAAGCGTTCCGCAATTCTACCGATTTTTGGGGCATCGAGTGCGACGTTCGCTTAACTTCCGATGGTGAAATTGTTATCAACCACAACGCCGATGTGACTTTTGACGACGGCAAATCGTTGAATATCTCTGAAAACTCATTGCAAACCCTTTTGTCGCATGAATTCAGTGACGGTTCAAAACTTTGCACTTTTTCCGAATACCTGCAAATTTGCAAAGACATGCAAAAGGTTGCGGTGGTGGAATTGAAAGCGACTTGGTCGGAGACGGAAATTTCCAAACTGTTTGGCGAAATTGAGCGGTACTATTGCATCGATAACGTTGTGATTATTTCCTTCGACGAAATCAACTTGCGCAGAGTGCGTGCGCAATCCAACGTTCAGTTGCAGTACTTGATGAACAGTTATTTGGACGAAAAAATGGAGTTTTGCATAGAGAACAACATTACTCCGTCCATTGCTTGGAATTTTATTGACAGCTACTATGTTGAGCTGGCACATCAAAATAATCTAAAAATCGCTGCATGGACGGTTAACAGCGGCACAATCAACCAATTGATGAAAAAGTTGGGTGTCGACTACGTCACAAGCGACAATTTCAGTGAGTAACGTTGCGGCAAACGGTTGTGTTGCGGCGAAGAAAAATGTGCGGACATTTTTTGTCGAAATACGTACCGATTGAAGCCGAGCAAACGCTTACGGACAAAAATGCAATATTGTTCAAAGCGTTAGCTCAAAAGTGCAAACTTTTTCAAATTATTTTGCTTGGAACAAAATTTTGCGCCCAACGTTCGATATACAACTACAAAGTTTTTCAATCCAAAACGTTGGATATAAAATTACTAAACTGTTTGCATTCCATGTTTTTCAACATAGTGCCAAAAAACACAAAAACGCCGTGCTCCATTGAGTGCGGCGCAATTTTTTTTACAAAAAACCACCGCCGTGATAGGCATCAACGGCGGTGGTGTGAAGTTCAAAATTAAAATTATTGAATTTCGTCAGCTTCTGCAGCAACGGGTTCTTCAACGGGTGCAACTTTCTTTGTAGCACGTTTTTTGGGAGCAGCTTCAGCTGTTTCCGTTTTCTTCGTGGCTTTCTTGGTTGCAACGGGAGCTTTTGCAGCTTCTTTTGCTTTCTTGGCTTCGTTTCTTTGAGCCTTGATAGCTTCGGCTTCTTCTGCCTTTCTTGCAGCAGCAGCCTTTTGTTCAGCTTGCTTCAAAGTTTTTGCGTCTACCTTAACAACAACGACACCGCGTTCAAGTTGGGAAAGCGTCTTGGCAATTTGAGCCTTTTTGCGGTTAGCGGCGTTCTTGTGAATAACGTTTTTCACGGCTGCGTTATCGATTTTGCTGCTAGCGATGGGAAGCAATTCCTTTGCAAGTTCCACGTTACCGTCGGAAATAGCTGCATTGAACTTTTTGATAGCAGTAGCCATTTGAGAACGGATTTTTTGATTTTGAAGTTTTTTCGTTGCAGAAACGTTAACTCTTTTTTCTGCGGATTTAATGTTAGGCATTTGTATCTCCTTACTTATTGTTCACATTTTTTGCTAACCTAGTTTACCACACTTTTTGTATTTGTGCAACACTTTTCAATAACATTTTCACCTTTTGTTCAATGATTTTTTCAAAAGTCGTTTTTTGCGACGGCGGTGTAACGAAAAATTGTTTTGCTTGGCAAACAACAGTTCGCAAATGCGTGTTTGCGGTTGAAAATAAGCGTATCGCAACGGTTGTTGCGCTGTTTGTGCATGAAACGGAAACGTTTTTGTGGCAGGGGTGTGCCGCTCAAAATCGTGTGGTGCAGTCCCGCTGTTTTCTATTCGAGAAATCAAACTTGTTACGGTCGGTAAAAGTGTCCTTACTGTCATCGTTAGGGCAGTTACCGTGGCAAGTTTGTTCGTTGGCAGTTTTTGCAACAGCAACATGGCAGACGGTGCTTGTTTTAATAACAATTTTTTGTTATTTCCAAAGTGTTTTGTGTTTCAGTGTCGTTTGGGCTGTGTGCCCATGCGTTCACAAATACAATGTTCAACGCGTTTTGTGTGCGTAACAAAACTTGCAAAATTTGAGTGTTTATCGGTGTTTTTGCAACTTTTTTTGCCAAAATTGATGTGTTTTACACTTATTTTGCATTCGCGGCTTGGTTTGTGAAAATAAATTGACAAAACACTTGTCTAATTTGTCAAAATATTGTAAAATATCAATGTTTGGGGACAAAGTGCTTGTTCCAAATAAATTGATAATATTTATTCAGGAGGAATAACAAAAGTGGCTAAAAAATATACTTATTTGTTTAGCG
>CAZADD010000117.1:0-2384 GCA_964483825.1 uncultured Oscillospiraceae bacterium | reverse complement strand
GATTGTTTTTTGTGTTTGCCTTCGCCTTCAACGCACTTGCGAATAGTTTCACGGTAAGCAATGCGAGGATCGGACAAAACAGCTTCACATTTGAATTTAGATTTAAGCTTTTTGCAAATAACGTCCAATTGAGTTTCGCCCAAGCCGGACAAAATCATTTCGCCCGTTTCCGCCTTTGTAACGGTGAAGGAAATGTCTTCGTCTTTCAATCTGGAAAGTCCGCCGAACACCTTGTCTTCGTCGCCCTTGTTTGCGGCATAAACAGCGCGGGAATAAACGGGGCTGGGAAGCACGACAGGATCGATAACGATATCTTTGCTATCGGAAAGCGTATCGCCGGTGGAGGTTGCAGCAAGTTTGGTCAAGCACACGATATCGCCTGCACACGCAACGTCGGCGGGTTCTTGTTTTTTACCTCTAACGAAGTACAGCGTGCTGATTTTTTCTTGCGAACCGCGCGTTGTGTTATTCAAAGAAATTCCGCCTTTGATTGTGCCGGAAACGACTCTGAACAGCGTTAATCTACCAAAGCTATCTGCAATTGTTTTGAAAGCACGCAAAACGACGGGGCCGTTTTCGTCGGCCTTAAGTTGAATTTCTTGTTCACCCTTTTTAGCTGCTGTAACTTTAACGGAAGCATCGGGCAACATTTCCACGATTGCGTCCATCAAACATTTGATGCCTTTGTTTGCAAGTGCCGAGCCGCCCAAAACGGGAACGGTTGCGCAAGCCAACAAACTGGAAGCAAAACCGCGAGAAACTTCTTCTGCGCTCAAGGTGCCTTCTTCAAAGAACTTCATCATCAATTCTTCGTCCGTTTCTGCAGAAACTTCCACGATTGCATCACGGGCGGAACTGTATTCGCCTTGCAAAGCAGCGGGGATATCCGTGGAAACCGCATCGTTTTGCAAGTTGACGTAGTTGCCGTTGATAACGTTTACGTAACCAACCAATTTGTGTCCTTCAAGTTGAGGAACGACGATGGACGTAACTTTGCTGAATTTAGATTTGATTGCATCTACCGTTGCGGGGAAATTTGTGTTTTCCTTATCCACACCGTTAACGAAAATCAAAGCGGGAATTTTGTGCTCGGTGCAATATTCCAATGCTTTTTCCGTACCCACGGACATGGAACCCGATGCACTCGTAACGATAACTGCACTGTCGGCAACGGACAACGCTTCCAACATTTCGCATTCGAAATCGAAGTAGCCGGGCACGTCGATAATGTTTATTTTCGTGCCTTTGTAGGTGCAATTTGCAACGGAAAGACTGATGGAAATTTTGCGCGCTATTTCTTCTGCGTCGAAATCCATCGTAGAGTTTCCGTCGTCAACTCTACCGAATCTATCCGTAGCGCCGGCGTTGAACAACATTGCTTCTGCCAACGTCGTTTTGCCTTCACCACTGTGCCCTATCAGTGCTATGTTTCTGATGTCTTTTGCGTTAACTGCCATTGTTAGTACTCCTAGAAAAAATTTGCTTGATATCTTAAAAGCAAGCCACTGTTATTTATTATATACTATACAAAATATTTTTTCAAGGGGGTTATAAAAATTCTTCTACAAAAAAATTATATTTTTCCGAAAAATTTTGCCAATTTTCGTCAAAAACACGCACGGAACACTCTGCGCTTCTACTTTTTTTCAAAGTTTTGCGCATTTTCCGTGCAACGCCGTCCAAACCGTCGAAAATTCGAATGTTTGGAAAAACTCTGGAAAAACAGTTTTTGTACAAATTCATGCTACTGTTGCCCAACGCGATGCAATCGAAGCCGCTGAATTTTTCGGTGTTTTGAGCAATGTAGTCCACAATATCCCTTTCGTCGGCACCGTTTTCGGCAAGAACGGAAAACTGCGGCAACGGCAAAGGAATAACGTTCGGAAACCGTTTTGCGTGCTGCATTGCAATTTCATCCCCCACCGCCAAAACTTGCGATGCCGAGTAAGTTCCGGCGTGCAAAAGCGGAACATCGCACCCAAACAACGGAACGCCGCTTTGTTGCGACAGTGTTTTAACCGTGGCAGCCGACAGTGCGACGGAAGAAAACACGATGGCATCAAAATCTTTTGCACCGTCCAGCACCTTTTGCGCCGCCGCAAAGCACTGTTTAGCCGTCAACGAACCCAACGGAAACTGTTTGTTCAAAATTAACACGGTGTAATCGGCAGGCAAACTGCGACAAAGTTTGTTAAACGTTGGGAAAGCGCCGACACCATCGTCCACGATAAGAATTTTCACATTTGTACCTCCGCAAAATTATTGTTCCTTGCTATTGTACGAAGGAAAACCAAAAATAATGTTGATTTTGCAATTGGAAACCTTGTTAAAACAGTTTCGACAACACAAACAATCATGTCGGCATTATTTTCAACAACAATATG
>CAZADD010000116.1:0-2384 GCA_964483825.1 uncultured Oscillospiraceae bacterium | reverse complement strand
GTGGATATTCAAACAAAACTTAAAAATTTGCCGGCCGAGCCGGGCGTGTACATCATGTACGATGCCGACGGCAACGTTCTTTACGTGGGCAAGGCAAAAATTTTGAAAAACAGGGTGCGACAGTACTTTCACGCCTCTTCCAACAAAACGGAAAAGGTGTTGGCGATGCTTTCGCACGTGGCCGACTTCCGTTACGTCATCACGGCAAGCGAATCGGACGCACTAAGTTTGGAAAACACGCTTATCAAAAAGTACACGCCGCCCTACAACATTTTGTTGAAGGACGACAAGCAGTACCCCTACATCAAGGTGAATTTGCACGCCGATTTTCCACGGTTTGTGTTCACTCGCAAGTTCGAAAACGACAAATGTCGCTACTTTGGCCCCTTCACGCAAGGTGGCGGCGCGTTTTTGGATATTTTGGGGCTGGTTTTTCCCACTGTCACTTGCAACTACGATTTTCGCAAGTTGCCCAAAAATTTCCGTCCGTGCCTGAACTACCACATTGGCAAGTGTTGTGCGCCGTGCGTGGGCAACGTCACCAAGGCAGAATACAAAAAAATTGTGGATAGCGCCGTTGCGTTTTTGGAAGGGGATAACGACGAAGTTAGCCGGGTTCTGACGGAAAAAATGATGGATTGTTCGGAAAAAATGCAGTACGAACAAGCCCTTACCTACAAAAAGTACTTGCAACTGATACAAAAACTTAGCCAGCAGCGTTTGGCTGTGCTCAACAAGTTGGTGGATTACGATTTTTTCGCTGTGGCATCCAACGGAAAAAACTGCGTCGTCAACCACACGATGATTCGTGGCGGCAAGGTGAATTTTTCCGATAACATTGCCGTTTCCGACGCCGCCTTGGACGAAGCGCAAACGCTTTCCAGCTTTTTGGCGGAATATTGCGATGTGGTACGCCTTTCCAGGGCGGTGTTCACGAGCGTCGATTTGCCCGATGCCGAGCAACTTGCCGAAGTTATTTCGACAAAATACGGCCACAAGGTGATAATTAGCTGTCCGCAACGGGGCGAAAAGCGCAAATTGGCGGAGATGTCCTACCGCAATGCGGTGGAATTTCTAACAAAAAGCCAAACTGCTATCGACAAAAAGTATAATTCCACGCAAGGGGCGGTGTTGCAACTCAAGCAGCTGTTGCACTTGAAACAGTTGCCCACACGGGTGGAATGCTACGATATTTCCAACGTTTCCGGCGTGGATCAGGTTGCCAGCATGGTGGTGTTCGCCAACGGGCAAAAAGATGCTTCGCAGTACCGCCGTTTTCGCATAAAAACGGTGCAAGGCGCCAACGACTTTGCCGCAATGAAAGAAGTGTTGACTCGCCGTTTTGAAAGAATGAAGCAAAACGACGGCGTTTTTGGTAAAACTCCCGATTTGATAGTTGTGGACGGCGGTTTGGGACAGTTGGAATACGCCAAACAGGCCATGGAAGAGTGCGGCGTGGACGTGCAAATCGTGTCGCTGGCCAAGCGTGAAGAATTGGTGTACACGCTGAATTCCGACGAACCCGTGTTTTTGCCGCGCAACAGTTACGCGCTTAATTTGTTGGTTAACGTGCGTGACGAATCGCACCGCTTTGCTATCACTTACTTCCGCAAACTGCACAATAAAAACAGCATAAAATCCGTGTTGCAGGACATTGACGGAATAGGCGAAAAACGGCGTATCGAACTGCACCGACATTTCAAGTCGATGGAAAATTTGCGCGGGGCCACGGTGGAAGAAATTGCTGCCGTTCGCGGAATGACCATGCCCGTTGCACAAAAACTTTTTGAGTTTTTGCACGAAGAATAATTTTGTTTTTAACAGCGTTTGCAAGCTTGGTTTTGCAGACGCTTTTTTTGTCGCTTTTTGTCGAAAAAAAAAGAGTTGTGTTTTCTTGTGATAGTTTTTACGTCATATTGTTTGTGGAGCGGACTTGATGCGGAATAACAAAACAGCTTGCATGTGTAGTTAAAATCATAAATGTACAAAAATACATTTCAATGTGCAAAAAAGTGTATATAATTGTGCATAAACGTGCAATTGTGCGACAAGTCAAATAAAAGCGCATTGCTGCGTATCGAAACAAAATCCATAACGTTGGCGTGGATATAATTTCAAAAACAAAACGAGGAGTGTTGTTAGTTAGCATTCTCTCTATTGCTTGCATTGTGAAAATGGAGCATGAACGGTGTGGCGTTTTTAGGCGTATTGCTCAACAACTTGTAACGTTTATAATACAAGAAGTTCGCCTTTGCTAGGAGTGTGAATGCCGTCGTTTTACATACTAGAAGTACAAAACGCGAGTTTTGTAAATATTTTGCCGTAAGGCAAAATGTTTACTTCGTATAGGGTGAATTATACTATCAAGTGCAACAGGCGAATAA
>CAZADD010000115.1:0-2597 GCA_964483825.1 uncultured Oscillospiraceae bacterium | reverse complement strand
GCTGGTGCGATACCAATTTGTTTCGGCATCCGTATAGAGGCGAACGTTAGTGATAATGCCACACTTGACGGTTACGTCCACTTTTGCACCGTACGGCGTGCCCCACGATTCGTAGTGGCATTCGCCCGTTACCGTTTGCGATTCGGCACAAGCAACAAGTGCAAGCGTTGCAAGCATCAAAACAAGTGCAAGCACCAAAGCCAAAAACTTTTTCATGACGTTCTCCTTGTGGGAAATATTTCAGCAGCATGTGCTGTCGGTTACTTTTCAACCCACTGAGGCAGGGTTCTCCTGCAATTATTATACCACACTTCGGGCCGTTTTCAAACGTTTTGAATAACACAAAAATGTCTTTTTTGCAAAAAACAGCCCAAAACAGGGAAAAATTGCTTAGCGTGGAAGAATTTCGTGCAAAACGAGACGCTTCGTTGAATACTGCAAAACTTTGGATATCCAAAATCGACATCGAGAAAAAGAATAAAAAATGCTGCAAAAATTTCCTTTGGCGTGCAGTTGGCGATATATTAAAAAAACACTTTTGCGCCACCTCTTGTTATACGGCAAGTTTTGTTTGTTGAAAATTTGTTCCGTTTGAAGCGAAACTTCTTTGAAAAATGCCAAAACGCCAACAAGACAACCTACTTGAACGAGTATCGCAAATTGGCAAACATTTTCAAAAAACACTTTTTTGCATTTTGTTCCGCCACAAACGGTGTTTTTTGTTTTTGCTCATGGCGACACAAAAAAAAGACGCTTCCGTAAAGGAAACGTCTTTTGAATTTTTGCAAATATTTCGTTAATAAGCACGGGCAACAAGTGCAACCACAAGATTTTCGGATTTTTCGCCGCAACACGTACAAACGTCTTGGAAAGGTTCTTCGTCCAACATCACGCGAACCGTCGCTTGGAATTTTTCCTTGAATTTTGCTTCGCATTCGGGAGATTTATCCCACACCACTTTGGCAAAGCACTTGCTATCCAAAATTTCGCCAAGTTCGTCCATGTTGTGCGCAACTTTGACGTGGCTGTTGCGGAACGCCAACGATTTTTGGTACATGTTGGATTGAATTTCCTCCAACAGTTCCACAACGGCGGTTGTTGCGGTATCCAACGGCAAAGTGATTTTTTCGCACGTATCTCTGCGAGCAACCGTTGCAACGCCGTTTTCCAAATCTCTGGGGCCAACTTCCAAACGAAGGGGAACGCCTTTCATTTCCCATTCGTTGAATTTCCATCCGGGGGATTGATCGCGAACGTCCAATTCCACTCGCAAGCCTGCTTGCTTCAAAGCATCGGCAATTTCCGTGGCCTTTTCCGTAACGCCGGGTTTGTGTGCGGCAACAGGGATAACAACCACCTGAACAGGTGCGATTTTGGGCGGCAAAACAAGGCCGCGTTGATCGCCGTGGGCCATGATGATTGCACCGATAAGGCGAGTGGAAACACCCCAACTGGATTGCCACACGTATTTTTGCGTGTTGTCCTTATCCAAAAATTTAATGTCGTAGGCACGGCTGAATTTTTGTCCGAAATGGTGAGTTGTGCCTGCTTGCAAGCTTTTGCCGTCCAACATCATTGCTTCCATACCGAACGTTGCTTCCGCACCGGCAAATTTTTCCTTTTCGCTCTTTTGACCGATAAACGTGGGCATTGCCAACACGTCACGGGCAAAATCGTGGTACAAATGAAGCATATCTATCGTTTCTTTCAGTGATTCTTCACGGGTGGCGTGAATTGTGTGACCTTCTTGCCACAAAAATTCCGAGGTACGCAAAAACGGACGTGTGGTCTTTTCCCAACGCACGACGTTTGCCCACTGGTTGAGTTTCAAGGGCAAATCGCGATAGCTGTTTATCCACTTGGAATACATGCTGCAAATTATCGTTTCGCTGGTGGGACGGATAACGCAAGGCTCGGCAAGTTCCGAACCGCCGGCATAACTGACAACGGCAACTTCCGGCGCAAAACCTTCCACGTGTTCCGCCTCCTTGGTAAGCAAACTTTGCGGAATAAGCAATGGGAAGTAAGCATTTTGGTGCCCGGTTGCTTTGAAACGAGCATCCAATTCCTTTTGAATGTTTTCCCAAATTGCGTAGCCGTAAGGGCGAATAACCATGGTTCCCTTCACGGGACCGTAGTCCACAAGTTGCGTTTTTAACACCACATCGGTGTACCATTGTGTGAAATCTTCGTTGATATCGGCAATTTCTCGAACAAATTCTTTGGCCATAACTAATCTCCTAGAATGCCAAGCCAACAGCGTTGGTTGGACAAATGAATGCAGTGTGCCACTGCACGAACAAGTATAGTTTATTGACACGGTTTTGTCAACTTGTTGCAAGCACCCCGAAACGCCAGTGTTGCACAAAAATACAAAAACCGTGCCTCTTTTGTTACTAAAAACACGGTTTTACTGCACTATTTTACTAGTAGAATTAAATATTTACAACTTCAACATTATTAACAGCATTTAACTGCTTTTTGGTTGCAATACTCATTACTAGAATTAAATTTTGGCAACTTCCATATTTTAGATAATACCTAACTGCTTTTTGGTTGCAATACTCATTACTAGAATTAAATTTTGGCAACTTCCA
>CAZADD010000114.1:0-2722 GCA_964483825.1 uncultured Oscillospiraceae bacterium | reverse complement strand
GGCAAGCGAAGTTTGTCGGCAATACGCATTTTCCAGCTATTTCACGGTTGATATGGACGGAGTGGACGGTTCGACGTCGGATGTAGTACTCAAAGTCAAAAAATCCTACGACTATTTTTCCGAAATTGTCGGATTGCTGTTCCGTGTGGTGCTAACCGTTGCACTGGAATTGGGCATTGCTTGGCTGTTCAAACTGCGGGGGAAAAAGACAGTTTTGTGCATTTTGATTACTAACGTCGTCACACAAGTGGTGCTAAACGTTGTGTTGAACGTTTTCAACTATTTTGATGGGCCTTTCATGATGATTCTCGTTTACTTTTTGGCGGAATTTTTCGTGTTTGCCGTGGAAGCCGCCACCTATTCCGTGGCGCTTGGTCGCATTGCCGATACAAAAGTACCTATTTGGAAATCTGTTTTGTATGCTTTTGTTGCCAATTTGGTGTCCTTCGTGGTGGGTGTTGTGCTGGCGGTGTTCCTTCCCGTACTATTCTAGCAACTACTAACGTGCGTTAAATTTGAAAATGCGAATATGTAGTTCAAACAGCGTGCACGGTAAATTTTCAGTCGCCACAAAAAGTTGTATTCAACAAATTGGCATTGTTTCAAGTACTTATTTGCAGTTGTCACACACTAATTTAACAGTGAAAGTTTTTTCGCTTCAAATTCAACGTGGGGCAAATAATTGTGCTAATGCGTGAAAAAAAACGCACCGTGTAGCGTTTTAACAAAAAGGTTGCGTAACTTTTTGTGCCGCATCATTTTGAAAAAAGAACAAAAAAAAGTGAGTTCGAATTTTTTTGAACTCACTTTGTTTTTTGTATATTTTGATTGTTTGTATCGTTTTTTAACAAACGTTCGCTCAAATTTGCGACAACGGTGGCTGCGAACCTTGCCAAGCAATAGTTACCATTCTTTGCAACGGAGTTTTAGTCGTTCAACAGTGTCAAAAGTTTTTCTAACGCTCTGCCACGGTGAGATACGGCATTTTTCTCTGCTTCGGTTGCTTCGGCAAAAGTTTTGCCCAGTTCCGTTGCAAAAAACAAACTGTCGTAGCCGAATCCGTTTTGTCCACGTTCTTGTTCCAAAATTTTGCCGTCTACTCGTCCGCTTGTTTGGATAATTTTTCCGTCGGGGTACAGCACGACGACCGCGCATTCGAAATGTGCCGCACGGTTGGTTTTTCCGTGCAAGTTTTCAAGCAATTTTTGACGGTTTGCCTTGTCGTCGTGACCGCATTCGGTTGCATACCGTGCCGAACGTACCCCCGGTTCGCCGTTTAATGCGTCAACGCACAACCCTGTGTCGTCGGCAAGAACGGCCATGTTTGTAAGCGTCGAAACGGCCTTTGCCTTGATAAGTGCGTTTTCCTCAAACGTGCTTCCGTTTTCTTCGGGATCGCACGCGATTCCTGCTTCCGAAAGGCTCACTATTTCCGAAAACTTGTTTTGCAAAATTGTTTTTATTTCGTGAATTTTGTGTTGATTGTTGCTTGCTATCAAAAGTTTCATGTTATTTTTCCGCTGTTTTGTTGTCTTCGTCGAAAAACACTATGCGACGGTTTTTTCGCATCAATTCGTCTTTGAATCTTTCAAATTGTTTGGGTGCAATGGCAATTTGAGCAATTACAGGATCTTCACCTTTCCAAATGTAACTAACGTACATTTTTTCGTCTTTAATAACAACGTTCAAGATGTTTTCCAACGCAATTCTTCCGCCAAGAATATCAAAAAAGGCGAGTTTCAGGCGCAAATGTTTTTCGTCGATATGGTAGTGTATGGTTGCCAGCAAAACGGAAAACACCATGACGATGGTGGAGGAAAACAACGTTACGGAAGCTTGTGCCGGCGAAATATCCACTGGAATTTTCACGCCGAAAACGATAAGTGCGGCAAAAACCGTCACAATCAAACTGATTGCAAACATTATCCAAAGTAAAATGCGCACGGGCGGTGCAAAATTAGCAAATGTTCTCATACACTAATTTTAGCACACAAAATGCTAAAAGTACACAATGTTAAGCAACATTATTTTTGTTTTGTGCACTTTTGCAAAGGAGAGGTGTCTTGCAAACTGTCGAATACGATGCAATTGTTAAAAATGCCGAATATTTCAAACATAAACTTGGCAAAACAAAGTTGTGCGCCGTGCTAAAAAACGACGCTTACGGACACGGTTTGGTGCGAACGGCAAGTGCACTGGCTAACGTCGCCAATTTTTTTGCTGTCGGAAGCGTTTCCGAGGCGCTGAAAGTGCAACCGTTTTGCAAGGACGTTCTTATTTTGCTTCCGTTGTTTGCTGCCGATTCTGAATTGGCCACAGAGCAAGGGTTTGTTCAAACGGTGGATAGCTTCGAAACTTTGGATACGGTTATCAAAAGCGTACCGCGTGGGCAAAAGGCTCGCATTCATGTCAAAATTCAAAGCGGAATGAACCGTTTCGGATTTTGTGCGGAACAGTTGCCTCTACTTGCGGAACAACTGGAAAATTCCAAACTGTCGGTGGAAGGTGTGTTTTCGCATTTCTACGGAACGACGGAAAAACACTGCTCGCAGCAACTCAAAGTGTTTTTGAATGTCTCCGACTTTTTGGAAAAATCTTTGCACAAAA
Source organism: uncultured Oscillospiraceae bacterium (assembly GCA_964483825.1). GTDB lineage: Bacteria > Bacillota > Clostridia > Christensenellales > CAG-314 > Fimimonas. The sequence continues at coordinate 115 of CAZADD010000114.1, read as the reverse complement.
CACTTTTGCGCCACATTGCAAACACTGCCGCCGTGCAACTTTCGGAAAAGTATTTTTTGGATATGGCTCGAATCGGTTTGGGGCTTTACGGCTACGGTTTGCCAAATCTTGTCAC
>CAZADD010000113.1:0-2867 GCA_964483825.1 uncultured Oscillospiraceae bacterium | reverse complement strand
AAACCGTCCATTTCCACAAGCAACTGGTTCAGCGTTTGTTCACGTTCGTCGTGTCCGCCGCCCAAACCTGCGCCACGTTGACGGCCCACTGCATCGATTTCGTCAATGAAAATGATGCAGGGCATGTTTTTCTTGGCTTGGTCGAACAAATCTCTCACGCGGCTTGCGCCAACGCCCACGAACATTTCAACAAAGTCCGAACCGCTCATGGAAAAGAAGGGCACGCCTGCTTCGCCTGCAACGGCTTTGGCAAACAGCGTTTTGCCCGTTCCCGGAGGGCCAACGAGCAGCACTCCTTTGGGAACCCTTGCGCCCATATCCGTAAACTTTTTGGGATCTTTCAAAAAGTCGATAATTTCTTGCAATTCTTCCTTTTCTTCGTCGGCTCCGGCAACGTCGGTGAAACGCACTTTGACGTTTTGCACGGAACGTGCACGGGAACGGCCGAAATCCATGTTTTGGTTGTTTTGCTTGGCAATTTGACGGAACATGTACACGCCCAAAATAACTAGCAATGCAATCCACAACACCGGCATGATGTAGTCCGTCCAACTGGTGGCGTTGGGGTCTGCACTGGTGTACGTGATGTTGGCTTTCACCTTTTGTCCGTTAACTTCAATGCCTTCGCTGATGGCATCCAAAATGAATTCGTTCAAACTGTTTCTATCCGCCGTCACGAAGGTGTACTTTTGTCCGCCCTTTGTGGCAACGACGTTGTAGATGTTCAAGTTGACCGTGTCGTACGATAAAATATCTCTTCTGAATTCCGCTTCCGTAATTTTGGTTGCCGTGTTGCCCAAAACTTGCCACATAACGACAAATACAATAGCCAACAACGCCAAGCACAGAATGGAATAAATTATTCTTTTAGACTTCTGTTCCAAGGTTCAATCTCCTTCAGGCGCACCAAGGGCGCACTTGTTGTTTTCAAATTGTGTTCTAACTTGCAGTATATCACATTTGAATTTGAAATGTCAAACGTATCGCTGCAACGCCGCACATTCTTGGAGCACCCAAAAGTGCCGCCCACTTTCTAGAATGTGTAATAATTGTAATATCAAACGCTTGAAACATCCTTAAATTTCCATTTAACTCAATGAACTTACGATAGACTTTGCAATAAATTGCGCAACTTGGTTCACAAGCCGCTGTTTGGAACTGTTCAAAGTGTAGAAATCTTCCATGCCCCTATCCGCCACTATACCGATAATTCCCACGTCGCCCACCGACGGCAAGTTTTTGTTGGTTGCCGCACCGGGCACTATGCCTCCGTCGGAAATTTGCACGCATCCAATTTGTTCATGAGTGCCAACGGCGGCATCCACCACCACGATTTGACTGTTCGGGTGCACTTTTTTCACAAACTGAAACCCGTGCAGCAAGTTTTCCGCCGTTACGTTTTGTCCGCACATGCCATAAACGAAACAAGGCGTTGACATGTTTTGGTTGAGCAACGTGCCCACGCGCGGTCCAAGACTATCCGAAAACACCTTTTCAGTGCCAATACACAAAAACACGGGATTTTTCAACCTTTGTTTCAACAGCGACGCAAGTTCACGCTCGCCGTCCGGCGCAAAAACACTTAATTCTTCCACAAGTTTACCCCCTTGCAACTTAAAGATAATTAAGTGTGCCGCACCCAACCTATTTATATATATTACCCCTGCGCAACTTTTGTCAAACCGCCGCAAAAAAGTGCGAAAAAGGCCGTTCGGGCGCAAAACGACGCAAGATTTTCAAAAACATATTGACTGCGTGGGATAATTATGGTACAATTGACGCATAATATGTTGGAGGTAGTACAAGTGCAAATAATTCCTATCCGAGATTTGAAAGACACTACAAAAGTATCCTTAACATGCCATCAAACAAACAAGCCAATTTTTGTCACCAAAAACGGGTACGGAGATATGGTTGTGATGAGTTTGGATGCGTACCAGCAACAGCAAGAGGAAATTTTGGTGTTGCAACGGCTGCTTAATGCCAAACAGGGCAACTTGGTTGATGCCGACACGGTGAACGAGGCAGTAAGCAAAATTTATGAAATATAGCATTCTGTACGAAAAGGATGCCGAGCAAGACTTGGTGAAAATTATCACGTACGTAACAAAAGAGCTAAACAACCCCTCAGCGGCGAAAAAATTGCACACAAAAATTGTTGAGGCGTTGGAAAACGTCGCAATGTTTCCAACCAGTGCGCCGCTTTCGAAGTACATAAACTTGCAAATTTACGGCGTGCGACAAATCACTGTGGATAATTTCAGTATTTTTTACTATCCCGATGCGGAAAAGAAAACTATATTGGTTTTGTTTGTTAAGTACGCACAAATGGATTTTTCTGAGCTAAAATTTTGATTTTTTGCTTTTGCACAACGAAACTTGTGCCGTTTTTAGACCGTTAAACGAGCCCAAAAGTTTTCCATAACAAAATAAATACGGCTGCTTTGCAAAATTTCAATGCAAAACAGCCTTATTTTTGTAATATTCTAAAACAATTTTTTCCGTATTAAAAATTATACGAGTTTTTGCGATATTATCTCGCAAATCCACTATTTGTATTTTTGACAAGCAATTTTTACAAGCACGGATACTGCTTTTTTCAAGTAGCGTTGATATTTTCATCACGCCACACGCTTCACCACACAAATGCGCCGTTTACTTTTCCTGTGCCAAGCGGCGTTTTGCCAAGTACAGCACGATGCCCGTTGCAAAGCCAAAAACAAAAACGACAACGGCAACGACAATAAGCACAACCATTGCAACATACACGCTTTGCCACAGCGAACACACCAGTGCCGCAATTGTGCCTAGCCCGACAACGTATCCGCAAAGTTCCAAAACAAGCGTTTTTTTGGAAACGATGCGTT
>CAZADD010000112.1:0-2892 GCA_964483825.1 uncultured Oscillospiraceae bacterium | reverse complement strand
TTAATCCAACGGTTTCATTGTGGGGAACAGTAGGACGTCGCGAATGGATTGGTTGTTCGTGTACAACATCACCATTCTGTCGATGCCGATTCCAACGCCGCCTGTGGGTGGCATGCCGTACTTCAACGCCGTGATAAAGTCTTCGTCCATCATTTGCGCTTCGTCGTCGCCTTGTGCCTTGGCCTTAACTTGTGCTGCAAAACGTTCGTATTGGTCGATTGGGTCGTTCAATTCCGAGAACGCATTGCCCATTTCGGCACAATTGATAAAGAATTCAAAACGTTCGGTAAGGCGTTTGTCTGTGGGCTTTTTCTTTGCCAAGGGACTAACTTCCACGGGATAATCGTAGATAAAGGTGGGTTGCACCAATTCTTTTTCCACAAACACATCGAAACATTCGTACAAAGCATGGCCCCAAGTGCGCTTTCCTTCCGGAAGTTCAATGCCTTTGCTTTCCGCTGCGGCAACGGCTTCTTCTTCGCTTAACGAATCGAAATCGATACCGACGTATTCTTTAACCGCTTCTATCATGGAAAGTTTTTTCCAGCAGTCCAAGTCAATTACAACGTCGCCGTAGGGAAGCTTGCGAGTTCCCAAAACGGTATCGGCACAGTAGCAGAACAAACCTTGAACAAGATCCATCATGCCGTGGAAATCGGTGTAAGCTTGGTACAATTCGATAGTTGTAAATTCCGGATTGTGCTTTTGATCCATGCCTTCGTTGCGGAATTGACGGCCGATTTCGTACACTCTTTCAAAACCGCCGACAATCAAGCGTTTCAAGTGCAGTTCCGTTGCAATACGCATGTACATGTCGATATCCAACGTGTTGTGATGCGTCACGAACGGGCGTGCGTTTGCACCGCCTGCGATTGTGTTCAAAATAGGCGTTTCCACTTCCAAAAATCCCTTGTCGTCCAAGTAGTTGCGAATAGCCTTCAAAATTTTTGAACGAATAACAAACGTGCGCTTAACTTCGGGGTTGGCAATCAAATCGACGTAGCGTTGACGGTATCTGGTTTCGATATCTTTCAATCCGTGAAATTTTTCCGGCAACGGCAACAAGGATTTTGACAAAAGCGTTATGCTTGTAAGGCGAACAGAAATTTCCCCCATGTGCGTGCGGAAAACTTCTCCGGTACCGCCGATGATGTCGCCGATATCCCAAGTTTTGAATTCTTTGTAAACGTCTTCGCCAACTTCGTCACGTTTGACGTACAATTGAACGGAACCTTCACCGTCCATAATGTGGCAAAAACTTGCCTTACCCATAATTCTGCGAGAAGTCATTCTACCGGCAACCGTTACGATTTGCGGCTCGAACTCTTCGCCCTCGGCATGGTCGACAAAATTGTCGATAAGATCCTTGGAAGAATGGGTTTTGTCAAAACGGGTGATTTCAAACGGATTTTTGCCAGCTTCAACAAGATTGTTCAGCTTGTCTCGGCGAATTTGCAAAATTTCGTTCAGATTTTCTTGTTCTTCTACTTGTACGTTGATTTTTTCTTCGCTCATAACTACTCCAAAACGCCGTTGCAACTGTTGCAGCGGCGTCAAAAATTATCTTGATACTTTGATGACTTTCAAAATCTTAACGCGGCCGTTGGGCAATTTTACTTCCACGGTTTGTCCGCTTTGAGATTTGATAAGTGCGGCACCCACGGGTGATTCGTCACTGATACGTCCGTTGGCAAGGTCAGCTTCCGCAGTACCCACGATTGTGAACGTTTTGGGTTGAGATTCAACGCCGTTCACCACTTCACAACAAGTAACCGTTGTTTCGTGGATGATTTTGGCCATACGCAACTGCGCCTCGATCTCGGCAATTTCACCTTCCATTTCGGCCTGTGCTTTGCGAGCAGCGTCGTATTCTGCGTTTTCGGACAAGTCGCCAAAACCTCTGGCCGTTTTGATTTCTTCTGCAATTTCAGCACGACGGACGGATTTGAGATATTCCAGACGCTCTTCCAGTTCTCTGCGTCCGCTTTCTGTCAATTGAACTTCTGCCATAATATTCTCCTTTTTGTTTTGTGAAACAAAACAACCCAAAAGCAATAGCTTTCAAGTTGATACCTTTCAAATTCCACTAGATTTTACTACACAACCATTCTCTTGTCAAGTGTTTGCAAAAACTAGGCTGTTTCTCCCGTCAAAACGGCCACTATTTTTTCCGCCAATGCGAAAAATCCGCTTGCGGCACGTGCGGCGTTTGCAGCATATTCTCCGCTACCGCCGAAAAGAGTATCGGCAACACATTTGACAAGCAAACACGGCACATTGTTCATTTTGCACGTGAACAAGATACCTGCCGATTCCATATCGCAAATTTCAGCGCCGAAATTGCGATTCAAAAGCGATTTTGCGCCATCGTCGGCCACGAACTTATCCGCCGAAGCACACCGCGCCATGGGCATTTTTTGCACCTTCAATGCGGCGTTAAGTAACATGGTGTCGCATTGAACTGCAACGTCGTCGAAGCAAGAATAACGCCCCACGGGCAAATCATCGATAGCCGAAGTATCCATATCGTAGTGAACGACACTGCTAACCAAAACGGTGTTGAATGCGGCCGTGTGTTCGGTAAGGGCACCCACAACGCCAAAGTTCAAAATCAAATCCACTTTGAAGTGAGAAATGAGCAGTTGACAAGCTGCAGCGGCTGCAATTTCGCCCACTGTCGGCGGACAGCACAACACCGCATCGTGATTGCGCAGTTTGAACGAATACACGTCAAAACCGCCCACAACTTGCTTTGTTGCACCGTTGCTCAAAAAACTTGCCGCTTCTTTTTGCATGGCTGTGAAAATTCCTATTTTCATGTTTGCTCCTTGTGCGGAACACCGCATCGTTATGAAAATATTCTACCACAAACGCACAAAATAGTAAAGAACT
>CAZADD010000111.1:0-2912 GCA_964483825.1 uncultured Oscillospiraceae bacterium | reverse complement strand
TTTTCAATATGAATTTGTCGAATGCCAGCCACAAAACCAGCAAAGCAACAAGCCCCAGAAGCGTCCACACGACACCCCAAAACACTTTTACGGTGATTTTCCAAACTTTTTTAGCCTTTTCAGACATTTTTTCCTCTTTTGCGACGATTTTTGAGCCGCACTGCGATAGTTTTTTGCGAAATACGAAGTTTTTCTGGCTCTTTCGTGCTTGGCGAAGAACTAACTTGTTGAATATTGCGGTTGCGGTGTTAAAATTTGCAATGACGGCAATGTTAACACGACAAAGATTTTTTGCAACGGCATTGCGGCAAGTAAATACAGCTTGCAATCAATTTGTCGATAGTTTTTTGCGAAATACGAAGTTTTTCTGGCTCTTTCGTGCTTGGCGAAGAACTAACTTGTTGAATATTGCGGTTGCGGTGTTAAAATTTGCAATGACGGCAATGTTAACACGACAAAGATTTTTTGCAACGGCATTGCGGCAAGTAAATACAGCTTGCAATCAATTTGTCGATAGTTTTTTGCGAAATACGAAGTTTTTGCGTTTTCGTACTTGGCGAAAAACTAACTTGTTGAATACTGTGGTTGCACGGCAACAGAACAGCTGTTTTTTGTTGCTACAAGCGCATTGTTTACAAGCAAACTGCGCGGCCGCACTGCGATAGTTTTTTGATAAGAACGAATTTTTAGGGTTTTGTTCCAAATTGGTGCAAAAACAGCGTTTTTTTCAAACAAAATTGTGCGTTCGTGCTTATTGAAAAACCAGCATGTGTTTTGAAGTATTTTTAGGGGTAAAAATTGGGTTCAGTCCAGTTGGTATTGCGCTTTTTTTGCAAATTTACAATACAAACCGTTAACTTGTGCTCCCTGAACGAAGCACTTCTATGCGTAACTTGCCTCAGTTTGCTATTTCAACTTGCAAAAGTTGTGTGAATTTTGTCACCGCAGTGACCGCTCTAACACAAAACCAACCACGCATTCCCGCTTGTTGCGGGAATGCAGTTGATTTGTTGTTTTTTATGAAACTTTGTTTTTGCGTGACAAAATTGTGCATTGAACGGTTACACCATTTCGATTGCAAAGTTCAAATTGACGTTTCGTTTCTGACTGTACAAAGACAAGACATTAACATTGATTATCCTTGCACTTGTTCAATAGATACGGTAAGATCAAAGATAAGCTCACAGCAGAGGTAACTGGTGCTATTATAATTTTGAGAATCAATCAATTGGCCCAAAACATAATTGCGTGACTTAATATCTTTAATATCTTCGTATTCTTTTTTCTCTGCTTTATAACCAATAATAGTATCAAAAGCATCATGCTCGTCGGTATCATGTTCATTCCATACCCAACTGAGCGTGTAAGTGTTATCGATATCTTTGCTATCTGCCGGCAATTTAGTGGAACTAGCCTTGTTCACTTCTGTAATCAAATCATTAAGATCCGTACTGGTTATTGGATTTTCTATACCACTGCCGGACAAAGTCCATACTACAGGATAATAACTCTGACCCAAACAAATTTGTGAAGTTGCAGTTCCACTAAAACTCAGCTTCGCTGCACTTTGAGAACCGCCCTGGATTGTTATTGTCATCGATCCGCTTGTTCCGGGGGCAAGAGTCAGATCAGCTGCTTTGACTGCAACGCCCGTTCCTTCGGTTGCTACTGTTGCGTAGTCACCACTGACCTTCGTGTAATCTTTTCCCAAAAGATTGTCTGCATTAACGGAGATCGTGTATCCCCATGTTGTTACGGTAGCAGCCTTTGTAACGTTTTCGCTTGTGATATATTTTGCAAAAGTGAGGGTGCCAAGTGCCAGCACAAGGCAGACCATAAGTACGATAGCAACTATTGCCATTGTTCTTTGTTTTTTGCGAGATTTTTCCATAATTATTCTCCTTTTTTACTGTCAATATTGACTGCATTTTGAAACTTACTGTTCACTTCAATATTGACTTAAATCATTAAACTGCTTTTTTACTGTCAATGTTTGTTGCAAGTTGAAACTTGCTGTTCGCTTCAACGTTGGCTTCTTTCAAATTCTTTTTACTGTTCAAAATCCACTTAACCGTTTGTGTCTGTTTGGTCGGGCGAATCAAGTTCGCGGTCCAAGTCCGCTTGATTCATTTCCATGGAACGCTTGTTCAAAAGCCAAGCAATGTAGAAAATCAAAATTGCCGCATTGATCATCAAGAACACCAACCACAGCCAATGCATCGTTTCGGAGTAGGTCATCGTTTCGCCGACCTTTGTGCCGCCTGTAGCATCGGGGTCCAAATGAGCCGCTGCCCAAGTACCAATATTCATTGTAACGGTTGCGCTGCCGCTTTCTGCTGCGATATTGCCAAGGTAAGTATCGATAACGTCGTTGGCAATGCTTACGTCAAACTCCCACCACGTTTCCAAAATGAATTTTTGGTAAGAATTTGCACCCAAAACACTTATTTGATAAGTACCGTTAAGCTCTTGGGACAGTTTTTCACCTTGTCTGTGACCGCTTTCCGTTTCGCCGCCCGCCAAATAACGTACAATGCCGTTATCGTCCACGGTGTACAAGCGAACAAGTAGCGGCAACTCCGTGAAGCTGTCGTCAACCGCCTTGTTAACCCTAAACTCAAAACTGACGTTCGTTTCGCAACTGACGGCAACCGTGTTGGTGTTGTACAAAGTGAACGAGTAGGACGATTCGAAGCCCGGTGCAACCACGGGCGAACCGTCGCTTGAAGCAATGGTTGTTTCGCCCTTGCCGTTGACGTAGGACGAACTGAAAATTTCCACAGAAGTTGCGTTTCTCCACTCTTTTCCGTGTTCGTCGTTCACGCTGACTTCAATTTGTTTGTCCGTATCAGGCAGTGTGTTGCCTACTTGCAGAGCAATTATGCCAAGCGTCATAAGCAACATAAAAAACA
>CAZADD010000110.1:0-2925 GCA_964483825.1 uncultured Oscillospiraceae bacterium | reverse complement strand
TTTGTACGAAAACGCCACGTGGGACTACAAGGACGAAAGTGCCGATGCCGTCTACGACGACGAAGTGAAAGTAAAAGGATATTGCAACGAAGAGGACACTGCAAGTGTTCTCGCTTTTTTAAGTGAAAGTTTTCGTTTTCTAACCGATGCCGGCAGTTTGAAGGTGCAAGTTGCCCAAGTTGAAGGCGATGCGTGGGTAGAAACGTGGAAACAAACTTTCAAGCCTATCGAAACGGACAAACTTATCATTTGCCCGGAATGGCAAAGTTGCAACGACAACGGCAAAAAAGTGCTGTTGTTGGATACCGGCATAGCGTTCGGCACAGGACAGCACGAAACGACTTCGCTGTGTTTGAATTTTGCGGAAAATTTGGATTTGTGCGGCAAGCGTGTTTTGGACGTTGGTTGCGGTAGCGGCATTTTGGGGCTTTCCGCCTTGCTGCTGGGTGCCGATAGTGCCGAAATGGTAGATATCGACAGTCAGGCAACGGCCATTGCGCTACACAACGCTCAAATCAACGGCTTGCAGGATAGGTGCAAAATTTTCACAGGCAACCTAACCGAGCAAGTGGACGGCACGTTCGACGTGGTGTTCGCAAACCTCACTGCGGATATTCTTGCCCTGCTGTATAACGACGTTTCTTCCGTTGTTCACAAAAACACAACGTTGGTGCTTTCCGGCATTTTGAACGAAAAATTGGACTACGTGTTGGGTTTGTACGGACAAAAGTTCAACGTGTTGCAAACAAAACACCGTGGCGAATGGTGTGCGGTTGTGTTGGGGGCAAAACAATGATAGTTTCCGTTTTTACGTTGGGCTGCAAAACCAATCTTTACGAAAGCGGTCAAATAATAAACGCTTTGCGTTTGGCCGGGCACGAAGCGTCGCATGGCTTGAAAAAGGCCGACGCTTTTGTTTTGAATACATGCGCCATCACCAAGGAAGCGGAAAACAAATCTCGTCAACTGGTAGCGCGTGCACGCAAACTCAACCCCGATTGCCGTGTGCTTATCGTTGGCTGTGCGTCGGAAAAAAACTACAAGCAGTTTGTGGATATTCCCAACGTAACCTTTGTCAAAGGTGTTGCGGACAAAACGGAAATCGTGCGTCAACTGGAAAACAGCGGCGTGGCGGTGGATGAAGTGCCGTCGCATTTTGTGGAAAGCGGTTTTTCTTCTCAAAGCAGAACAAGGGCTTTCGTCAAAATTCAAGACGGTTGCAACAACTTTTGCAGTTACTGTATCGTACCTTATTTAAGGGGGCGCAGCAGAAGTAGAAAGATTGCCGACGTGGTGGAAGAAGTTAAACAGGCAAATTCCGCCGAAACGGTGCTCATTGGCATAGATATTTCGCAATTCGGCAAAGATACCGGCGAAAGTTTGCCGCAACTTATGCAAGCGTTGCAAGGTGTTCCCACAAGAATTCGTCTTGGCAGTTTGGAAGAAAGCGTCGTCACCGACGAATTGCTGTTAAGTTTGAGACAAATAAATTTTTGCCCGCATTTCCATTTGTCGTTGCAAAGCGGTTGCGACACGGTGCTAAAACGCATGAACCGAAAGTATACAACGGCGCAGTACTTCGATGCCGTGCAAAAAATACGCAAAATTTTCCCCGATGCCGCCATCACCACGGACGTTATAGTGGGCTTTTGCGGAGAAACGGACGAGGAATTTCAACAAACTTGCCGTTTCGTTCGGGAAGTTGGCTTTGCGGATATTCATGTGTTTCCATATTCTCCGCGCGAAGGCACTGTTGCGTACCGTTGGGCGGACGTGGATGCAAAAACGAAATCGGCCCGTGCGGCGCAGTTGGGCGAAATCAAATTGCAACTGAAATCGGAATTCACAAATAAGTTTTGCGGAACGACGCAATCGGTTTTGTGCGAACGCAAGAAAAACGGATTGTTCGAAGGTTACACACCGCAGTATTTGCGTGTGTATTTCCAAGGCGAAACAAAGGTCGGTTCCGTCGTTAACGTGAAAATAGTCGAGCCCTATTTGGACGGGGCAAAAGGAGTTTTATTATGAACGATTGCATTTTTTGTAAAATTTTGAAGGGTGAATTGCCTTCGCACAAAATCTACGAGGACGAGTACGTCTACGCATTTTTGGATATCTCTTGCGATTGCTACGGTCACACGTTGGTGATTCCCAAAAAACATTGTGAAAACGTCATGGATTGCGACAGCGTTTATTTGGCGCATATTTTGCCGGCAATTCAAAAAATTTCTCGCCACTTTGTGGAAGATTGCGGTTTCAGCGGTGTAAACGTGCTTAATGCTAGCGGAAAAAGTGCCGAACAAAGCGTGTTCCACTTGCATTTCCACATCATTCCTCGCAAAGAGGGCGACGGAATCGAGTCGTGGCCTTTCCACGATAAACACGATTTCGATTTGGCGGAAATTTGCCAAAAACTAACAATGATAAAGTAGGTGACGGCGCTTGAAATTAAAATATCTTGTCACTTCGGCGCTGTTTGCAGCGCTTGTTTGCGTTGCAACGGCGTTGGTTAAACTCCCGTTGGCATCGGTGGGGTACGTTCATTTGGGCGACACCTTCATATTTTTGGCGTGTTACTTTTTGCCCGCGCCCTATGCAGTAGTTGCGGCAAGCTTGGGCAGTGCACTGGCGGATATCTGCTCCGGCTACGTTGCCTATGCCCCGGTAACGCTTGTTGCAAAGTGTCTTATGTCACTTGCGTTTTGCCTTATTCCCAAACGCAAATGGTGGTGTGTTTTGGGCGCAGTTGCCGCAACCGTAGTTATGGCGCTGTGCTACTTCCTTTATGAATGGTTGGTTAATGGTTTTGCAGTTTCCATTGCAAACGTGCCTTTCAATTTGTTGCAAGGCGGCGTGTGTGCGGCAGTGGCATTGCCCGTTTCGCAAGCCCTGCGCCGTTTTTGGTATCAAAAGGATAACTAGCGC
>CAZADD010000109.1:0-2944 GCA_964483825.1 uncultured Oscillospiraceae bacterium | reverse complement strand
CCATGGTGATTGCGTTTGTGCTCAGTTTCGCCAAATACGACGGTTTGACGGAAATTGAGTGGGTGGGATTGCAAAACTACGTTGCCATCATCACCAATCAAGATAACCTTTATCCTCTCTTTTGGAAATCGCTGCTGGTGACGTTGGAGTACATTTTGCTTACGGTCCCTGCCAACATTTTGCTGTCGTTGGTGGTTTCGGCATTGTTGAACACCAAGATTAAAGGCGAAAGATTTTTCAAAACGGCATTTTACATTCCTTCCGTTACGGTAGGAGTTGCCATTATGGCAATGTGGAAGTACATGTTGGACCCGACTTTCGGTTTGATAAACCAACTTTTGGGCACAAACATCAACTTCTTGGGAACGGAAGGATTAAGTTTGGTGACATTGGCTGTCATGTCCATTTGGGGAGGATTGGGTTACAATGTGCTGATAATGCTTTCAGCAATGAAAAACATAGATCAATCGTTGTATGAGGCGGCAAGTATCGACGGCGCAAGTGCATTCAAGCAATTTTGGAGCATAACTGTGCCCGGTGTGATGCCAACAGTGTTTTTCTTCTTGATAACAGGCATTATCGGCGGCTTCCAGGCCTTCGAATCTATGTATTTGTTGACGGGCGGCGGCCCCAACAACAGCACCTACACAATTATCTACGGCGTGTACGAGCTGTCTATAACTCACGGCGAGTTGGGCACCGGTTCGGCAATGTCATTCTTGGTGTTCATTCTGATTTTGGGGCTTACGGTGGTACAATTCCGCGGTTTACCCAAAGATTCGGCAACAAAACCGAGCAAAAAAGCTAAAGGGAGGGCGAAAGCATGAACAATTTCAATTCTGCAACGCCTGTTGCTCCCGTAAGATACGGAAAATTACGTTTTGAAAAGCGCTACAGCACAAGTTACATTGTGAGCCGAGTGATTGTCTACACCTTGCTGGTGTTGATAACGGCAATGTTCATCGTGCCCTATCTATGGCTGATATTCTCGTCTTTCAAAACGCCCGATCAATTCACATCTCCAACATTCAACCTGTTGCCCAGAGATGCCAACGGTCACATTCATTTCGAGTTTTCCAATTACGTTGAAGCGTGGAAAGAACTGGAAATTCCCACCGTGTTGTTGAACACACTTTTGGTGTGCGTCGTTAACACGGCGGCCAACTTGTTCCTGAATGCATTGGCGGCTTATGCTTTTGCAAGAATGAAGTTTGCGGGACGTGACAAAATCTTCTTGTTCTCGCTTACGTCTTTGATGGTGCCGGGATGTGTAATGCTTATCCCCAACTTCATTATCATCAACTCGTTGAATCTCTACGACAATTTGTTGGCGTTGATATTGCCGTTTTTGATGAGTGTGTACAACATTTTCTTGCTTCGTCAGCAATTTTTGGCTGTGGAACGGGAAATTGAAGAAGCAGCGCGCATCGACGGTGCCGGCTACTTCAAAGTGTTTTTCAGCGTGTGTTTGCCCATTGTTAAGCCTATGTTGATAGTGCTTGGTATTTCCACGTTCATGTGGAACTACAACAACTATTTGTGGCCGCTTTTGGTGTTGGATTCGCCCGAAAACTTCACATTGTCCATTTCGCTGGGAACACTGATGAAAAACGGAGCTGCCTATTCTTCGATGTATCCCATCATGCTTGCAGGCGCCGTCATGGTTTCTGCCCCCATGATAATCGTGTTCTTCGTCCTGCAAAAGTATATTTTGGGTGGCACTATGGCCGGTGCCGTCAAAGGTTAAGGTGAGTTATGGCAGGATTGAAAATTTTTCACGTAAACAAAATCTACGACAACGGCGCACATGCCGTCAAAGATTTTTGTCTTGACGTAAACGACAAAGAATTTGTCGTGTTTGTCGGACCGTCCGGTTGCGGCAAAAGCACGACGCTCAGAATGATTGCCGGTTTGGAAAAAATAACCTCCGGCGACATGTACATTGGCGACAGACTGGTAAACGGTTTGACTGCCAAAGAACGCAATATTTCCATGGTGTTCCAAAGCTATGCGCTTTTCCCCAACATGAGTGTGTACGACAACATTTCGTTCGGATTGCGCATGCATGGCGAGGACAAGGAAGTTATCCGCCAAAAAGTGGAAGAAGTTGCAGAGATGCTTAATCTTACGGAGTACTTAAAACGCAAACCGTCGCAACTTTCCGGCGGACAAAAGCAGCGTGTTGCGTTGGGGCGCGCAATAGTGCGCAATCCCGATTTGTTCTTGTTGGACGAACCGCTTTCTAACCTCGATGCAAAATTGCGCACCAAAATGAGAAATCAACTTTTGGCTTTGCATCGCAAGTTGGGCGCAACGTTTATCTACGTGACGCATGATCAAACGGAAGCAATGACCATGGGTGACAAAATCGTCGTCATGCGTGACGGCGAAGTGATGCAAGTAGGCTCGCCCGATTTTCTCTATCGCTATCCGTCCAACAAATTCGTTGCAAGTTTCATCGGAACTCCGCAAATGAACTTTTGGAAAGGACAAATGGATTTGAGTGACGGCATCAAAGTAAAAACGGCGCTCGGCGATATTCCATTGACGAGTGAAACATCATTGCGACTGGACAGTTCTGCGCTTGTGCAGGGCAAACAGATCACAGTCGGTTTGCGCCCTGAGGATTTTTCCGCACAACGTCTTTGCGACACCGACGTTCAAGTCACTTTTTATGCGGACGTGGTGGAGGAACTGTGCACGCACAGCGTTTTGCACGGAACTTTGGGCGAAGAAGACATTGTGGCGTACGGAGATTCGGGCCGCGAAGTCGGCGAAGTGACGTTGTTTGCAAATGCAAGCAAAATTCACTTGTTCGACGAAAACGAGCAATCTCTGTTGCCGCAATATGCACCGAAAACGACAGTTAAAGGTGTCAAAAACGGCAATTTACTGCACGTTTTGGGCTGTGACGTGGTTCTTTCCGAGGAACAAGCCGCTTTGG
>CAZADD010000108.1:0-3003 GCA_964483825.1 uncultured Oscillospiraceae bacterium | reverse complement strand
CGAATGCTTTCGTTGTAGCCGCCACGCTTTTTGAAGTCGCTGTTGAGCCACGTTACGGCGGTGTTTTGGCAAAGTTCCGTGCCCAGTTCGTTCAACAACTTGCTGTTTTTGTAGGGGGAAACGGTGAGCGTTGTGCCAATTAAGTCGAATTTGTTTTCTAATGCAAAATTCAAAGTGTCGCCAAGGCGCAGACGGAAACAGCGTTCGCAACGGGGGCCGCCTTCGGGGGCGTTCTCCAACCCTTGCGCCGCATCGAAAAAGCGTTGGCTGTCGAAGGGGTGAACGATAAGTTTCAGCGGATATTTGCCGTTGATTTCAAACTGACCGGCATTGACGATATCCACAAGTTTTTGCACTTCCAAAAGTCGTTTTTGCCACTCGTCAAAATCCGTAATGTTGTCGTTAGAGTAGAACAGCGTCACGTCGAAACAATCCAACACACGGGTAAGGCAGTAGGTTGCGCAAGGTGCACAGCACACGTGCAACAGCAGTTTTTTGTCGGCAAATTGCTTTTTTTGCTGTTCGAAGAGCAAGTCGTAGTTGGTGTTCATGTTATTCTTTCACTCGCACACGCAAGGGAACGCCGGCTTTTTGTGCCAGTTTGCGGCACGCTTCAACGTCCTTTTCGCCGATGCTATCCACCACCGAAAACACGACGTTGCCGCCCTTTTCACGGCAAAGTTTTGCAAAATTCAGCAGTTCGGCAAAGGCTTTGGGCCCGAAAATGCTTTTGCAATGTTGCTGATACTTTTCCGCATTGCACTCGTTCAACGAAACGTTTATCACGTCGCAGCTTGTGGCAATAACGTCTGAAACGTCACGGCCGTGAATAAGGTTGGCTTGCCCGTTGGTGTTGATACGTGTGGTTTTGTCTACGCAGTGCAAGTAGCTGGCCACTTCGTCCAAGGTGTCAAGGTTGTAGGTGGGTTCGCCAAAACCGCAAAAAACCACTTCTTCGTCGAAATCGTCCAAGTTTTCGGGCAGTTGTTCTATCACATCTTCCGCAGTGGGCTCGTCTTTTATCCACAGTTGTTGACCGTTCATGCCTTCACGACCTTGCCGTATGCAAAAATCGCAGTTGTTGCTGCAACGGTTGGTGAGGTTGATGTAAATTTTGTTACCGATGGTGTAAACGTAGTTATCTTTAATGTTCATATCGTTCAATTTATTTTTGCAAATATTTTGCAATTTTGGGGAAAAACCGCAAAGTGTTGTCGTGCAAGGCTTGTTCCGTTTGCTCAGCGGAAAGCCCTTTCAGTTGTGCAATTTTTTCCACCACAAGTGCAACATTTTTGGGTTGGTTAACTGTTCCGCGTAACGGAACGGGTGCCATGTAGGGGCTGTCCGTTTCCGAAAGTATTTGTTCAATGGGAATGGCTAGCAAAACGTCGCCCTTGTTGGCGTTTTTGAATGTTATTGCGCCGCCGAAAGCAAAATAATGCCCTTCTTTGGCACGCTGACGTGCAAATTCCGCACTTCCGCCGTAGCAATGCCACAGCACGCCGTTGTTAATGTGGTTGTGTTGCGCGCGCAAAATATCCAGCGCATCGCCGTAGGCATCACGAACGTGCAACGTCACAGGTAGGTGCAGGCTGTCGGCAATTTCCAACTGACGGGCAAAAACGTCACGCTGAACGTTTCGCTCGCTCATGTCGTAGTAGTAGTCCAGCCCGATTTCTCCCACGGCAACGACTTTTGGGGAAAGAGCAAAATTTTTCATTGCTTCTTCAAACGCTTGGTCAAAATACTTTGCCGTGTGCGGATGCATTCCCACGGTTGCAAAAATACGTTGGTGCTGTTCGGCAAGTTCCACGCTTTTTTGCATGGAAACCCAGTCGCAACTGTTGTTTATGACGAATTCGACGTTGTTTTGCGCAAGATTTTGAATAATTTCCTGACGCAACCCGTCAAATTTTTCGTCGTCTAGGTGCAAATGGCTGTCTATCATCTAGCGAACTTCCTTGCCGCTTGCAACGGGGCTTTCGGGTGTTACGAAAACGACTTTTTTGCCGTCCGCAGCGCACAAAATCATGCCGTTGCTTTCGATGCCGCGAATTTTTGCCGGTTTAAGGTTTTTCACCAGCACGACGGTTTTGCCCACCATGTATTCGGGTGTGTAGTTTTGTGCAATGCCGGAAACGACTTGACGAATTTCGTCGCCTACTTCCAGTTTCAGCAACAGCAGTTTGTCGCTATTATCCACTTTGGTACATTCCAAAACTTTTGCCGTGCAGAATTTCACCTTAGCAAAATCAGTGATATCAATTTTTTCTTCTTCCACCTTTTCGGGGGCGGAATTTTGCTTTTTGCTTATTTCTTCCAACTCTTTCAACTCTTTTGCAACGTCAATGCGGTTGAACAAGTTTTCGCCTTTGGTAACAACGGTGTTTGACGGAATATTGCCGAAAGTCAGTCCGCTGAAATCGCTAGGTACGGGGAGCCCCAACTTTTGGAAAATTTTTGCGGAAGTATCGGGTACGAAGGGGGTGAGCAAGGTTGCGGCAAACTTGATGCATTCGCACAGTATGTACATAACCGTTGCCAAACGTTCCTTATCGCCGTTTTTGTTCAATGCCCAAGGCATGGTTTCGTCGATGTACTTGTTGGCACGCTGCACAATTTTGAAGATATCAGCCAAAGCGTCCGGTGCGGAAAGTTCGTCCATATCCTGGCGCACTTTTTGCGGAGTGCCGTTGCACAAATCTATCAGTTCTTTGTCCAGTTCGGTGTAGGCGTTGGGGCAAGGGATTGTTCCGCCGAAATATTGCGTAACCATTGCCGTCGTGCGAGAAACAAGGTTGCCCAAGTCGTTGACAAGGTCGGCATTGGTGCGTGTTAGTAACGCTTCGTTGGTGTAACTGCCGTCGCTGCCGAAAGGAATTTCACGAAGCAGATAGTAGCGAATTGCATCCACGCCGTAGCGGTCGCACAGGAAGAACGGGTCGACGATGTTGCCCTTGGATTTGCTCATTTTGTCGTTGTCGAAAAGCAACCAACCGTGTC
>CAZADD010000107.1:0-3089 GCA_964483825.1 uncultured Oscillospiraceae bacterium | reverse complement strand
TGGGGCACTTTTGCCAGTGAATTTGCGCAAGAATACGTTGTCAAAAAGTTGCCCAACGGCTTGAAAATTGGGATAATCGGCGTTATCGGTGCCGATCAAATCACGTCCATTTCGTCCACTTTGGTGCAAACGATAGGTTTCAAAAATCCTGCCGAAATCATCCCCAACTTATCGCGAAAGTTGCGCAACGAACTCAAGTGTGACGTCGTCGTTGTCAGTGCGCACACAGGGCAAGACACGTTTTTGGAAAATAGAAGTTCGTTTGATATCACCAAATATGCCGACATTGTGTTTTGCGCGCACACGCACCAAGCGGAAACGTCCTACGTCAACGGCGTTCCGTTCATTCAGGGCGGTTCAAGCGGCAACTACGTTTCGCACGTTAAACTGGCGGTTACTCCGGAAGGCGACGTGTCGTGCGGCGTGTACGAAAATATTCGTTACAGCAGTTCGTGGCCCAATCAATACAATATCGAAGCGCTAATCGACAATTCCAACGAACAAATTGCCTCAGAGGCCAATCAGGTTTTGGCACAATCCAACCAATATCTCGAATACAAAACAAATGCTCCCCGTTTGGTGTGCCACGCCATTGCAGAATATGCTGCTGCCGAAGGGTACGAAATAGATATTGCCATGTGCAATCAAACTCGCCGCGGCTTGTCTTACGGCACGGTGACTTACGAGAAACTCTACGACTCTTTGCCTTTTGATAACACAATTTACGTTGCAAAAGTGAAGGGTTCCGACATTTTGAACGAGGCCAAATACTGTTCTTTCTGGCGTGTTTCGGAAGAGGCGATAGAAGCGGATAAGTACTACACAATTGCCGTTTTGGATTATCTTTTGTTTCACCAAAACGCAAATCGCAACTACAACTATTTCCCGTCGGCATTCACAAGCGGTTTCACGCCGGTGGCACTCACCAAGGACGGTTACGAAAACTACAACTACCGCTTTATCACACGAGATTTTTTGCTGTCGTTGCCCAACGGAAAGTTGGATGCCACTCTTTACACAAACACCAACTTGCACACCGACGCAAATCAACTGAAAAACGACGTTACGTTTCAATAAAATGTTCACAGTTGAAAAAAATAACGGCGTAAGGCATTTTTGCGTGACGGTAGCACAAATGGGGCATTTGTTGAAAAACAAGTAACTGTTTGAGAAAAAAGCACTTTGCTCACGCCGATATCAAAGCGAAAAGTCAACAATTAATTGAAAAACACTCAAAAATCTTTGTCAAGTGTATAATTTTGACGATAAGTTCCCCTAACGGCCCAGAGACCAAGGTTGTTAGAGAGCGAAAAACACTTAGTTGGTTTATTGTCCGACACTAAAGCAATTCTCACTAACAAAAAGCTTGCAACGGGAAACTGCTGCTTGCAACAAAAACGGGCTATAAAAAAGTGTTAAGGAAATGAATTTTATTGTAGCATCGGCACAACAACTTGTTTGTTGTCGATAGCTGTTGGCAACCCGTACTTTTTCAAAATAAAAACATTCCAAAAGTGCTTTTGATGTGCATTTCATTTGGGGTGTTTTTTTTGTTTATTAAATGATGTTATGTTTTGTTTGTTCTCAACCCACAAAGCGTTAAGGAAATGAATTTTGTTGTAGCATCGGCGCAACAACTGTGTGTTGTCGATAGCTGTTGGCAACCTGTACTTTTTCAAAATAAAAACATCTCAAAATTTTTTGTGTTTTCGAGATGTTTTTTGCTTATTGCGTTATTTTTGTTTGTTCTTAATCTAAAAAGCGTTGGCAAAACCGCCGGATTGCCAAGTTTTTTGGCAAGCGTACAATGCCGATAACGTTCGTTTGCCAGTTAACGTGCGGCTTTGTCCGTCGAGCCCAGGCCGCCGTTTCGTGTTGCGGTGGTGTCGTCGTCTTCCGTTAAAAGATAGTGGGTAAAAATTCCTTGTGCAAAGGCGGTGTCGCTAGCAATTTCCAACGGTTTTGTTCCTTCGTTGGTCATTCGGATGAAAATGTGTCCTTCGTTGTCGCTTTCGGCGTAGTCCGCATCGATAATGCCCACCGTATTGTTCAGTTTCAAACGGTACTTGAATCCCAAACCGCTGCGAGGGAAAATCATCAAACACCAGTCGTGCGGCATAAGTGCACGAATGCCCGTTGCAACGGTTACCGTTTCGCCCGGTTGTACGGAAAAGCCGACAGGAGCAAAAAAATCGTAGCCGGCACTTGCGCTTGTCGCGCGTTGGGGCAATTTTATGCCGTCGTAGGCCGCAACGTCGCTGCAACTTGCAAACTGTTCTTTGGAAACTTTTTCAAACTTTGCTTTTGTTCTCATTTTGAAACCTCTTTTAATATTGTACCACACAATTTACTTTTGTTCAACACAACCGATGCAATTTGCTTGTTTGTGGCGTGATTTTGTACTGTTTAATATTGTTATTGAAAAGCCATTCAACACTTTTCAACAGTTTTTGAGAAAAGGAATGGCGAAAATTACAAACGGTACGGAAAACATGTCGAAACGGCTGCTTATCTTGGTAAGTTATGCCATTTTTTTTGAATCAAAAATTTTGTTGGCAAATTGCTTAAACCTGTTATCACAATTCAAGAGAATGACTGCAACAAATAATATTTGCGGCGTGTTTTTGTATGAATTTTTCCCGAAAATCATCGCAATCGTAGTGCTACCGATTGGAAAACCTTTGGCGTTAAAGTGCACAAAACGGCGTTGCCGCTCCGTTGTGAGTAAGCAAATAGCGCCGTATCGCGTTGTTTCATTGGCTGCCGCAAGTAGGGCGTGTTGTGTGCGGTTCTACTTTGTTTTTAGTTGCTCAAACTTTTTCTTGGTGGCAAATCCCCCGCGAATGTACCGTTCGCCCCAATTTTCTTTCAAAATGGCCGAAACTTTTTCGAATAAGACGCCGTCCAATAACGGAAGCCGTTCGTTCAAATCTTTGTGTGCCGTCGATTTACTCACGCAAAACACCTTTGCCGCCTCACGGACGGTGCAGCCGCTTTCCAAAACGTAGTTTGCCACGTCAAAAACTCTCTCTTCAATGTAATCCTTCAAACTTTTGCTCCGCAACGTTTTGTATAATGTATTGCAAAAC
>CAZADD010000106.1:0-3135 GCA_964483825.1 uncultured Oscillospiraceae bacterium | reverse complement strand
GATGGCGAAAGGTGGACGAATCAGGACAAGAAGAATACCAAAGCCAACGGAAGAGTAATACATAGAAGAAAAGCTAATTAAAAACAAATTTAGCATGCCAGACTATGAATATATGGAGAAGTATAGCAAAAATTTGTTGAGAGAGAAAATTAATTCTTACATCAATCATGTAAAGAATATAATTTCATGGCTTCATTAAGTCTTAACAACTTAAAGGCAAAATTCTTACAAGAATAATCTAAATAATTAAAACCATACCCTTGAGCGATTAAACTCTTGAGTATGGTTCTTTTTTTACGTCCAAATATGCTTATTAGAAAAATCCCTAATTAACACATCTTGGGCTAGTGTCTTTTGTGTGCCGTTAGCCGCCGTGCCGTACTCAACTGGAAATGATTGGCGCCAACTGAGATAGAAAAACATTTTTCAATATATTTGCATATAGTAAAAACCGCCCGAACGTTTTTCGTCCGAGCGGTTCAGTTGATATTTAGATAACTGTTTTGTGTCCACCCGGCGTTTCGGGCGGTCTTTTTGTAACGGAATTTTTCAATTGTTTTTGTTTACTATTGAAGAACAAACATGAAAAGCACCATGCAAACAGTGGGAACAAGAGCAAACGCCAACATTGTAACGGTATTGGCAATTTGGTGCCGTTTGAAACTTTTCTTCATGTCGCTCACAAGTATTTTTATTGGTATTTTGTCGCTGTAAACGGCGCAAAAATCGTCGCTTATTCGGTAGCATATGTACGATTGAAGCGCAAAGTAGGCTATTAAAACAAGGTATGGCCAAATATAATCATGTATCAGACAGATGCAATTTGCCAATCCGCAGCCAAGCGTCAGCAAAAAGGCCAATACGCGCAATATTATGCTGAACGGTGCGTGAAGCCCGTTTCGAGCCTTCTCGTATTCCCGATAAGATGCGCTTAACGGGCCGTCCGACTTCATTTGCGAAATTGACGCGCATGTTTGCGTATACACTTTGTTATGGTAGGTTGTCCTTATTGTAAAGTTTTCTTTCGGGCAACACCAGGCCTCGAACGGAGTGTTGATACGGTAATCGTAAACCCCTTCAAAATTGATCTTTTTTGCAGTGCTACCACGATAGGAATCGTGAATTTGTGATTTAATATCGTTCGTTATCCTGTCTGAATTTGCAAAAGTTTTAATGGCCGTTTCAACGTCATTTTCAGTGGGCCGTTTCCCAGCAATGGCACGGAGTCCGGCCGGCAAATTGCCGTCGTTGGCAACTTCCACCATATCCGACTGCACCGACGGGCCAAAGCCGCATTCAAATTTTTCCATTTTGCGAGGGTACACAGAATAGTTTGACCTGTGAGTGTCAGTGTGGTCGGAGTATTCACAGTTTACCGATATGTTTCCGTTATCTTTTACTGAAAAATCTGAAACGGACGATGTAGTGTAAGAATAATTGTAACTTGCGGTAACTTCAACCCAAGACAGCCCAAACTTCAGCCCAAAGCCGTAATCGTTGAACACAACCGTCACGTTTTTGGGGTCTGAAACGTACTTTTTGTAGTCTTCGTCAAGCTTGTTGTCTTTGGCGCATTCTTCCGCAAACGCTTTTTTGACGTTTAGCATCCGCCGTTCTCTGGCGGCAGCAGGCCAATCGTAAAGTTTCACGCGAACCTTACTCAAATCATCGTAGTAACTCATTTTTTCCTCCTTTGTTAATAAAAAATATTACAATAAGTTCTTATACCGTTTGTAAAGAACAAAAACTCCGCTGCTTTACAGGTTAAAAGCACAAAAATGATGGTTTTGCAAATATATTGCCGCAAAAATTATCTTCGTGTGTTTCCCCCTAGTAGGCTGCACAGCAAGCGGATATGTCCTTTGTGCAAAACAAGGTGACGACCGTTTTGTTTGTTTTGTGGCAGTTTGCTAATCACGAAATAGCTTGTAAGTGATTGGTAAAGAATAATCAACTGCGAAAACGGTCCGTTGCGAACACCCAGCTGTGTTTTTTGTGTTGGCAATTGTGAGAGTTTTTGGGGAGCATTCTTGCTGCCTTTATTTTGCGTGCAGTGCACTTCACCTATATATTATATATTTTGACTTAAAATGTCAAGTGATGAGTGAAATTTATTTCACTGAAATTTACTTCACATATTTGACGAAAATATAGAAATAAGGTGCAACATGAATTTGAACAGAGCGTTTGCTTTGAGATTAAGCAATCTTTTGGTGGAAAAGAAAATGTCTAAATACAAATTGGAAAAAGAAACGGGCTTGACGCATTCCGCATTAAGATACATTTTTAACGAAGTTAACGCCGACGTCAAGTTTTCCACAATTGTGAAGGTTTGTGCCGCACTGAACGTGACTTTGACGGAATTTTTCGACGATGAACTGTTCAACTTGAGTAATTTGGAAGCGGAATAGCACGCAAAAACGGCAGCTTTCGTTGTGGTGGCGGTTGGCAGGCCTTTTGTTCTTCACAACATACTGCAAAACACTGGTTCATTAACGCCACCTTTTCTTTTGTCTTTTAACTGGTAGCGATTTATCGCTACTTTTGCCCTCTCAGTCGGCGAAGCCGACAGCTCTCCCAGAGTGAGAGCCAAGGGCGGCGGAGCCGCCGAGTGAAGAAAGAAAAGAGAAGAGCTGTGGTTGCATTTAGAAAACTGTTCTTTTTACGTCACTACTTTTGCAATAAGCTGCCTATTGTGTTAGTTTTCTGTTTTCACAAACTTGATGGTTTCATATACGTCGCAATAAGGCAACCATCCCAACTTGGCTCGCCCCTTGGGGAGAGCTGGCACCGCAGGTGACTGAGAGGGGGGGATGAGTGACCTAGTCGCCCTGTGAATAGTGAAGAGTGAAAATGTTAGGCGGATCTTTGAAACTTGTACTGTTTTTAATTAAGAATAGTAAAAACATTTAGAATATTACAAAAATAAGGGCTGTTTTGCATTGAGATTTTGCAAAACAGTTATTTTTTTGTGCATGAGCGGCCTTGTTGTTTATGCGGGCGAAAAACAGTGGGGCGTTTGGTGAAATTGGATGGTTCAAATGCACTGCGACTACTACCATTTTGAGCACGGCAAAGCTGTTGATGGTCAATCCCTCAGGCACTCCGTGCCAGCTCCCTTTACACAAAGGAGCC
>CAZADD010000105.1:0-3215 GCA_964483825.1 uncultured Oscillospiraceae bacterium | reverse complement strand
AAAAAAAGAAAAGAACGGGAGGAGCCGTCCTTTTCTTTTAATATGGAGTAAAGACATGCGACGCGTCTTCGGACAGACAACGTCGAAAAATGACAAAGATTTGCTTCACTAGCGGTAGTATAACACCGCAAAAGTGCCGTGTCAATACCCAATTTTGGATTTTTGCATTATTTTTTCAATCATTTTTTTAACCGCTTCGAACAAAATGCAACCAAAACCGTAGCTGTTTGCCCCGAAAGTTGATTTTGGGGTGCACATAGCATTGGTGCCCAACAATTTGCTAGTTTTGGGGTTGGGGTGAATCGATCGTTTGAAGCTTGCTCCATCAACAAAACTATCGTGACAACTGCGTGCGTTCCCTTGAAATGTGCCGCTTTTTCCCAAAACCATGCAGCCATTTTTTGTGCAATGCCCCAAAGTGACGGCGTTATCGCTAAAAAACATTCCTTTTTTTCTCCTTAGTGCTGCACCGCCTATTGTCTGCACAACTTAGTTTTTCCCAAATGGCAGGTGCTTTTCATTCATTCCAAAACAGTAGGCATCTTTTTACGGCTGAAACGTTGCGTTTTTCAACAAACGGTGATACAATCATAATATCCCCCTTGGGGGGATATTGGAGGGCGCAAGCATGGAAACAAATAAACATTATCACGAAAGCACAAAAGCAGTGTTGAACAGAATGTCTCGCGCTATCGGTCATTTTCAGTCAGTTAAAAGAATGGTTGAAGACGGAAGAGACTGTAGCGATATTTTGATTCAACTATCCGCAGTTAAAGCGGAAATAGAAAGTATAAGTAAGGTTATATTGAAAGATCACATCGACCACTGCATAGTTGATGCTGTAAAAGAAAACGATGAAGAATCCATTGAAAAGTTGAAAGGGGCCATCGACAAATTGATATGAAAACAAGTGCAAACAAGGGGGTGTTTCTTGCAATATTGGCAGCCGCCTTATATGCAATCAACGCTCCACTTTCCAAAATATTATTGGAATACATGCCATCAACCCTTATGGCTGGTTTTTTGTACGTCGGAGCAGGGCTTGGAATGCTTGCGATAGCGGCAATAAGAAAAACGCGTCACGTCGAAACAAACGAGGCGCGCTTAACAAAAACAGAATTGCCGTTTACCGTTGCCATGATACTACTAGACGTTGCCGCACCCATTTTTTTGCTGCTAGGACTAAAGTCAACGTCTTCCGCAAGCGCCTCACTGCTTAACAATTTTGAAATAGTGGCAACGGCAACAATAGCTCTTGCAGTGTTCAAGGAAAAAATTAGTTTGCGGCTGTGGGTAGGCATTGGTTTCGTTACACTTTCGTGTTTGTTGCTATCCGTTGAAGACTTTTCGAGTTTTCAGTTTTCTTACGGTTCTTTGTTGATAATTCTCGCTTGTGTTTGTTGGGGATTTGAAAACAACTGTACCAGAAAAATATCGTCAAAAGATCCACTGCAAATTGTTTTGCTAAAAGGAATATTTTCGGGGGTAGGATCAATAATTATCGGGCTGTGTATCGGCGAAAGAATAACCGTTTTATGGAGCGTATTTGCCGTGCTGCTAGTTGGATTCGTCGCATACGGATTAAGTATTTTCTTCTACGTTTATGCACAAAGAACACTGGGTGCCGCAAGAACAAGTGCCTACTATGCAGTTGCACCGTTTATCGGCACAATTTTATCTCTTGTGATTTTCAGAGAAATTCCGCATTACACCTATTTTATTGCACTCGGTTTGATGATTATCGGTGCTTGGCTATGTTCAAAAGACGAACCGCTACTAAAAAGACACAAGAACGCCGACAAAGAAGACCCTGCATAAATAATTTGAAAACGCCGTCACAAAATATTTGTTCCGAAGCTTAAAAACGTTACTTTTGGGGTTTTGTGGCAAAGAGGTTTTCAAAGTAAAGGGCGGACGTATCAAAATACTTCTGCGAACACACAAGCGACATCATCATTTTTAGAGTCAAAACAAAAGGAACGAAAAAAATCGTTCCTTTCGTCCAAATTTTTACCACAAAACGCTTGTTTTCCATCGACAGCCACGAGTGCTGCAAATTTTGGGTTTTTGTCAAATTATTTCTATCGCCGCAACGGGGCAAGATTGCGCCGCTTCTTCGGCAAGCGAACGATATTCTTCCGAATCGTCCACGGGCACCGAACGGGCACCTTCCATTTGAAAAACTTGCGGACACACGCTTTCGCAAAGGCCGCAACCGATACAATCTTCGTTTACTTTTACTTGCATTTTTTGTTCCTCCCACTTTATGTTGCCGCAACGGCACCGAAAATATTCTAGCACCGCACCGTTGCCAAAAAAGTGCACATTTTGAGCGCATTGAGCATTTTTTGCCGAACCGATGACGACAAAATTCCGTTTTGGGACAGCAAAGCGACGGAAATACTTTTTTTGAGAAAACAGCCGTGTGCGGAATTTAATATAATGAGTTGTTACCGTTTATTTAGAGGCCGCCTGCCACAAACACGCATTTGACTGAAATTTGCGACGTTCGTTGCGAAACCTCTCAAAATCAAATTCACCTAAAAAGCAACATGACAAAAAAAACTTCTTCGGACAAACATTTTTTGTATAGTTAGGCACGCACTTTCCAAAGGGAAATGGGGTTTTTAGAGGTGACATTCCACACAATCAACTCGTTTAGGGGGGCAAACTTTTTCAAACCAACTTACTGCAAATTTTCCTGTGCGTATTGCAAACTGAACAAAGCAGTGCTATACTATTTATGTAGTGTATCTTTTTTGGCGTTTGAAAAACAAAAAAAGCGTGCAAATCTTTTTGAAAGGAGACAGTTCCGTGCTAGTAGCAACAATCGGCAGTTCCGCTTTGTCGTGGATAATTTTGATAGTGGCGTTGGGGCTGTTTCTTTTTGTTGTGACAATAGCTGTGTGCCACAAAAAGCAATGCGACTTGCCCGTCCGCACCGACGACGATGACGATAAGGACGAGGACGAAGAAGAAGACGACGAAGACGAAGAAGATGATGAGGATGAGGACGAAGACGAAGAAGAAGAATGGGACGAAGAAGACGAGGCCTTGTTGCTTGATGCAGTTCTGACCACGCTTGCGTTGCACCGTTCGTTCAAGAAAAAGGACAAAAAGAAAAAGCGTAACGATTGGTGGGAAACGCACTGCGAATATTGCGGCGATCCGCTGGAAGACTGTCAGTGCGAACACAAACACGAAAGCCACCGCGA
>CAZADD010000104.1:1948-3282 GCA_964483825.1 uncultured Oscillospiraceae bacterium | reverse complement strand
TTCACTGGGCAACTAGTCTTCCGCATGCCGACCCCACTTGCCACAAACTGAAACAAGCTGAAAGAAACAACTTGCCCCATAAGATTGATTTTGTTTCGCCGTTGTGATATAATACGGTAACTACGACAACAATAAAAGAAACGGAGTTTTGAAAATATGAAAAAAATTGCACTTGTTTTGGTGCTTGTATTGTCCTTGACGCTGGCATTTGCCGCTTGCACCAACAACGTTGAAAAAACCAACGCCACCGTTAGATGGAGAGCGGAAGAATATCTGTTCAACGTCAGCAAAACATCCATCAGCGGCGAAGATAACGATGTCAAAGTGGACGGCAAAACGTTCATTTACGAACCTGTTGCCAACGGCTACGAACAACTTCCGGAAAACAAAGACGAAATTGTTCCAGAAGACATCAGCGGCACCTACAAAATGACAATTGAGCAAAAATCCAAAGAAACTTGGACGTACACCACCGTTCAAACGCTGTACTGCCAATACGCCACCGAAACGTTGAAAGGTTATTCCGTGTGGAACGAGCTGCAAGATATCGTTATTGCAACGGACAGCGAAGAAAACCCCTTCACCAACCACGACGGCTTGACAACGTTGAAGTCCGTCGAAACCAGAAGCGTAACTTTCAAAGACAAAGCGTCGCAACTGCCGCTAAACTCATCGACGGAAACAAACGGCTACTACATTGGAAAAGTACACCAAGAACGCTCCAACTACAAAGTTGAAACGGAATACGATTGGGAAAACAACGTTGCAAAGGTAAAATTTAACGGCAACGCGCAATCAAACAAACTAAAAGTAAGTTCCGCAACCAACGTTATCGATGCAAACCAACTGTTGCTGTACACAAGAAGTTTGGAAAAGGCGTCCACAAACTTCCAAGACAGCCCCTCTGTGCAAGTTTACGAACCCGCAACAAACGTTTTGACAACGGCAACTTTTGCATTCACTCACAGTTGCAACACCATGCTCAAAGTGAACGGCGAAAACGTTAATGTAACGGTTAACGCACTTGCAACAATTGTGAACAGCTCCGCATTGTTCGTTCAACTGAACGTTCCCAACACTGTAAACGAAAACGCCGATTTGGACAGCATCCACAATGTCGGCAGCGGCGGTAAGTTGAATAAATATTCATTGTTGCGCTTCCGTTCCGGCATTATGCGCTACGAATTGGCCGATTACGCTCAACTGGAAAAAAGCGCCGACATTTTGAACGCCATTAAGTATCAACCTGCAACCGGCGACGAAGAATAATTTTTGCACCACACAAAAAATACTGCGAAAAAATTCGCAGTATTTTTTTATGCAAAAACGCAAGG
>CAZADD010000104.1:0-1848 GCA_964483825.1 uncultured Oscillospiraceae bacterium | reverse complement strand
GATGCGTCAAAAATGAACACAGTTTACTTTCTTTTCTAAAATGCAATTTTGGCGCTTTTTGCCATTGACAGCCCCAAAAAATTAGGATATAATTCCCAACAAGAAAATCGAAAGACGGTTTTCGTGCGGATTTTGGCGCATTTTGTGGCAAACAGGGCACACACAACACCTGTTTTGCCGCAAACCGCATGTATTTTTTCACGTTTCGCTCGCCGTCCGCATAAAAAATCTAGGAGGAAAATTCTTATGGCAAAAAAGAAAGCAAAAAAAGCAAGCCCTCTTGCGGCGCTTATTTTCATTGTGATGTGCGTGTTGCTTATTCTCAATTTCTGTCTGCCGCTGCTCACAATGCAAAGCTCGGTTTCCGGATTGGGCTCGTCGGAAAAAACAAGTCACAACTTGTTCGACCTGTTGGATACCTATTCCGATAGCGACAATGCCAACATGAAAGCGTTTCTTGCATTCTCGTTGATTTCCGCCATCGTGGGTTGCCTTGGCGTGCTGTTTTCCGCAGTTTGCATTGTTAAACCCAACCTTGGCAAATGGTTGAAAGCAGTAGGTTTGCTTGTTGCAGTCGTTGCTATCGTAACGTTCATACTTGCAATTGTTGTTGCAAACGACAATTCCGGCTCCTTGTGGGCACTGAAAGTTACAACGGCAATGGGCATTGCTCCCATTTTGACGCTTGTTGGCGGCTTGGGTGCACTTGTCACACCTTGGATAATTAAGTAACAAAATTTCAAGCACAAAAATTTTTAACAACGCTGTCCGTACGGATAGCGTTGTTTTTTGCCAAAAGTTGCAGTCCAAAACGAAATCAACATAACTTGAAACGTTCGAAACGTTACAATTCGCCGTACCCTACCGACAATTTTTTGAGCATCGTCAACACCGAAATTTCAACCTAACGCACACCACATTCACACTGTTAATGTATTTGTTCCCTTTTGAATTTGTTTTTTATGCGCCTTGAGAATCCAAATAAACAAGTATTTTATTCTACTCCAAATAAAAATATACATACAAAATTTGTGGGCTGAGTTGAGTTTTTTGCAACACTTTTTGTTCAACCAAAATGCTTTTGTGCACCGTTAGCACTAACATTTCCGCCTGACAAACACCGCAGTTGCTCTGTTTAGGCATTTTTCCATTTGGAATAGATTTTTTGTTGCAAAAGTTCTTTCGTTACTTTGAAAATATTTATTTCATTATGAACACCAACACTTCTGTCTAACGCACGAGACACTTGTACTGTTGCAGAAATTTATCCTTCTTAATTTGTTTTTGTCACAAAAGTTTTTGTTACCTTAAAAATGCGATTGCGCACTACGTTGCTTTTTATCCAAAACACAAAAGCGAAAAAATAGTGCGTTTCTTTTTTGCGAAAACCCCTTGATTTCCTCACATAAATGCTCTACAATACAATCAGGTTTCAAATTTGGAGGTTAACATGAAAAAATCACTTAAAATCGTTGCAGTTTTGCTTGTTGCCGTGATGGCACTTGGTGTGTTGGTTGCTTGTGCTCCCAACGCCGACCCCGATAAAGCCGTGGCCGCATTGAAAGAAGCCGGATACGAAGCAAAGAATTTTCCCTCCACCGGTCTTTTCGGCAGAGAATGCTACGTTATCGGCACCAAGATTTTCAAGGATGACGAAGGAAACACCAAAACTGAATTCATAACGATTTACTACTACAAAACCAACGAAGATGCCGTTGAGGCATGGGAAAGCATCAAGGCAGAAGCCGAAAAAAGCGACAAAAAAGAAGACGACAGCGACTGGCAAGTTGGCAGCAGCGGCAAAATGATTTGGTACGGAACGTCCGCAGCAATCAAGGCAGCAAGATA
>CAZADD010000103.1:0-3313 GCA_964483825.1 uncultured Oscillospiraceae bacterium | reverse complement strand
GTGCCGAATTGATCACTGCGATGATAGAAAAAACTTTGTGATGCATAAAAGCGTCACACCGCTTTTGTGGCAATCGAAACGATTTTTGAAAATAACGCTGCAAACGTGCAAAACAAAAAGCGTCGGACAAAAATCCGACGCTTTTTCAATATTGAACTTGTTTTTGATTTTTTTTCAACAGAAATTCTCAAACGACATCACAATTTGGCAATAAATTTGATTGCTTCGCCGGCCAAAATCATTCCGGCAACGGGCGGAACGAAAGAAATACTGGACGGTGTTGCTTTGCGACGGCCGTCTGGTTGTTCCGCAGATTGAGTTTTCGACGGCAACGGCTGTTCTTCCGAATACACCACTTGAAGTTTCGTAATGCCCATTGCACGCAATTCTTTGCGCATCACTTTTGCCAACGGGCAAGTTTTGGTTTGGAAAATATCCGCCACCCGAAAAGCCGTTGCATCCAACTTGTTGCCTGTGCCCATGCAACTGATAAGCGGCACGTTTTGCAACGAACAAACTTTGGCAAGCAGCAGTTTGGAGGTTACGGTGTCTATCGCATCGATGACGAAATCGAACACGGAAAAATCAATTTCGTGTGCGGTGAATTCGTCAAAACGCATGCACAACACGTCCACCGTAGCATTCGGGTTGATATCCGCTACGCGTTGTTTGGCAACATCGGTTTTGAACAACCCAACCGTGGAATGCAACGCAAAAAGTTGTCTGTTCAAGTTTGTTTCGTCCACCGTGTCGAAATCCACCAACGTGAGATGGCCGACACCGGCGCGAGCCAACGCCTCCACGGCATAGCTGCCCACTCCGCCCAAGCCGAAAACGGCAACGTGCGACTCGGTAAGCTTGCGTTGTGCGTCTTCGCCTATAAGCATTTTTGTTCTGGAAAATTGTTTCATTTTTTCTCCGAATTTGTGAAAAATTGTTTTATCGCCGCTCACTTGAAGCGGCACTTTGCACGCCGTTTTGCGACAGCGCACCTTTGAAAAGCACAACATCCACACAAATATTTCAATTTTTTGCCAACATTTTGGCACACTGCCTTTACTTGCAATGTTTTGCTGCGAAAAGCCTTTTCAAAATTGTCGTTATTCGCCTGCCGACAGTCCCAAATCCCTTCTCAGTTTTTCCGCCGAAGTGAACTGCAACGTTTTGATGCCCATCTTGGCAGGTTCCACCAAATTGGCGGGATTGTCGTCCACAAAGCAGATTTCATCGAATTTTTCGTTGAAAGAAGCCAAGCATTTTTCGTAAATTTCCCTGTGCGGTTTGATACACCTCAGTTCCGACGAAACAAACAGCCGATGGAAGTACTTGTTCACGCCAAAAGTATCAAAAAGTCGGTGCAAGTAGCTAGCGTCGGCATTGGAAAGCAACGCCACAGTGCCACGCTTTTTCAATTCTTCCAAAACTGACAAAGTGTCGGTAAGTACCCACGTCAGTTCGTTCCATTCCTTTTGCACGGTGCTTTTTTCAATGCCGCACATTTTTGCCAAAATGCCATGTGCGTAATCAAGACTTATAGTGCCGTCGTCCACCCTTGTGAACACTTCTTGACGGGCATATTTTTTTTGTTCCTCGTCTAGTCGTTTGTTCAGCCACAGCGAAGATACTTCCGAAAAGACCACGCCGAAGCAATCGAACAAATATAATTTCCCCATTGTTTTTTCTCCCTTGGCGCACAGTACATGATTGCGCCAAATGCGTTATTTAAGTTTGTTTCCGTCGCAAAACGCCTTGCCGACTACGTCGCCCAAAGCAACGTAGTTGTGCCCTGCGGAATCGTAGGTGATTGGCTTGAGTTTTGCAACGTCCACTTTGCCGTAGGTCAAAATTTCTTCCTTGACGGAAACGTTAACGACTTCGCCGATAAGCACTTCGTCGGAAAAACTTTCCACTTTACATTCCAACGCCAACTTCAACTGATTGATGACGGGTGCATTCACAAATTGGCTTGCCGTCACGGTGAAACCGGCTTTTTCCATTTTGTCGGGGCAGTCGTTTGCCGAAACCAGCCCTACGTAGTCGCAAGCGACAACGTTTTCCTCGTCGCCGATATTCACCACGAATGCGCCGTCACGCAGCAAATTTTGTGTTGTTCGATGGCTTTCGTCCAAAACGATGAACACTTTGTTTGCGTCACGCACACCGCCCCAAGCGGCAGTCATTGCGTCCGCCGTGCCGTCGGCGTTGTAGGTGGAAATTACCAAAACAAGTTGCGGATACACAAGCGCCTTGTTTCCTAAATTTTTTCTCATTTTTTTCTCCTTTTTTCGATATGATTAACTTGATTGACTAAACCTTTTGTTGAGAACGCTTGGAATAGATTAACGTTTCGGGGTGAGAAAACTCCAAATCGACGGTTTTGTTGGGGTTCAACAAAAGAGTCAAAACTGCAGGTTCTCTAGTACCCATTTGCGTGTCTAGCACAAGTTTTCTGTACGGCTTAAATCCGCATTTTTCTTGAACTTTTTGGGATTGACTGTTGCTGTCGTAGTGACCGCAAAGCAAAAAATCAAAACTCAAAACATTGAACAAATACTCTATCACGGCTTTTACGGCTTCAGGCATTATGCCTTGTCCCCAGTATGCTTTGGACAAAACATATCCAAGTTCTCTGCCAACATAGCTGTTGAACTCGGTAAGTTTTTCTTCCAAGCCGTACTTTTCAACGCCCAAAGATCCAATAACCTTACCGTTGCTTTTTAGCACAATTGCAAACGTTTTGTCCTTTGCAACGAATCCGTCCAAAACCCGTTGGGTTTCTTCAACACTTTGATGATGTTTCCATCCTGCCATTTCGCCTACGCCTTCAACGGAAGCGTATTCGTGGAAATCGTTCAAATCTTTTTTCGCGAACGGACGCAACAGCAACCTTTCCGTTTCAATTTGCAAACCGTTAAGTTTGAAGACAGCATTCATAACCGACACACTTCCTTTGTAGCAACAGTAATTCTATTAATTTTGCATTTAGGGCGACTTCTCAGTTCATGTAGCCATTTTGACACTTTTTCGAAGTTGACCTCGGCCAAAAGTTTTTCATACAATTTTGTTACGAAGTTCACCTCTGTGCCTATAAGCGCAAACATCTGCTGTGATTTTTATAACATTTGCTACGACAGCTTTCGTCATATTACTTTTAACTAAAAATTCAAAACTTTTTCGGGATTCATTAAAAAGTCTTGCAACGACAACATCAATATCCCTTGTTCGTTATAACCACTCATAATCGGTTGATTAACTACAATTAGTTGTTTTTTAACCAATCGGCAATATCAATAACTTTTATACCCTCGTACTG
>CAZADD010000102.1:0-3457 GCA_964483825.1 uncultured Oscillospiraceae bacterium | reverse complement strand
GTGCGATTCTTTGCGCACTAACGTCAAATTCTCGGCAAAATTCGCCGACTTGTGCAGATTATAGCACAAATTACGGCACATTTCAATCACTAAACACAATTGTAAACATAAAAATATGCTGTTCATTTTTGGATATTTTTGCAACCGTTTTGTTGCTTGGCACGGAAAACGTAAAAGAGGTGCATAAGTGAGGTTTTTCACGGTTTTCAAACGGTAGTTTCGGCGCGGCCGTGCGGCAGAAGAGGGGGTACAAACGTGTGAGAATTTCGCAACAAATCCAATCAAACAACAATTGCGGAACAGGGCGTTTGCAGAAAGCAGTTTTTGTGTTTTGTAGCAACAAAAAAGGTGCGGCATTTTGTGTTGAGAGCGAATATGATGAAAACAGTGTTTTGCTACAAACAGCTCTGGTTCAAAATTAACAAAAGTATACTGCCAAGGTGTAGGAGAAGAGTGGAACAGCATAAAGAAATTCATCTTAACCAAAGCAGTACGCTACTATTACAGTGCAAATCAACCTACGAAAGAAGGTAACCTTCGACACTGTGACGAAAATGGCGAAGTTGTTGTTTGGCAATTGCATAACGTAAAGGAAAGCGGCATGCTTTTTAGACGTGAACCCAAAAGTTTAGACAAATAAATATTGGAATTGCGTTCGGTTTTTTACCGGGCTCATTTTTAATTTTGAAGGTATTTTTTGTTGTTGTGGTAACAAATATGTTCGTGTGGTTTTTGAGTTAAAGCGTTAATGCTTTCAGGTTTTTCGCCGTAGTGCGATAACGGATAATTTGATCCGGTGAGTATTTTTCAAATACTTGTCATTTTTGTTATAAAAAATGCACCTCCACAAGCTTCTAACTTTTGGGAGTGCATAAAGTACTGAAATGTAACGCATATGGGTTGCGTAATTTTGAAAGAGTAAAAAAACTACTTGTTGGCCAACTAGAACAGTCCTGCGAGGTACCTCGCAGGACTGCCGTAAATACAACTATTCAAACTATTTCACGTGGGGGTAAAACTTCTTGTATCTCTCAACATTTAACATAGCGCATATTGTGTGTTTCGTTGTTGGCGTGCACAAACATGCGTTATTGTTGCAGGTTTTGTGCGGTTTAACCGTTCAAAAATGCAGTTTGCTCTGTTGCTTGCCTATTTTGCCAAGCGGTAGATGGCTTCCATGTACAGTTCCGTCATAAGGCGCAAATTGTTCAAATCCACGTACTCGTTGGGCATGTGAATGGTTTGTTCTTCACCGGGGAACAGCGGACCGAAAGCCACGCAGTTGGGCAAACATCTGCTATACGTTCCGCCGCCGATTGCCAACGGTTCAAGGTGGCAATTAAGGGTGGAGTTGTACACGTCCATCAGCGTCGTTACAAGGTGACTGTCCGAAAGCACAAACAACGGATCGCTCACGTGCTGTTCGGTAAGTTGAAATTCTTGCGGCGTGCATTGGCGCAAAAGGTTGTTCATGTAGGCGCAGTTGTAGCTGACGGGGAAGCGGATATCCACCGTTGCCGTCAATGTGCCGTCTTGGGCGGTGCGCAAAACGCCAAGGTTGCAAGTAAGGTTGCCGCTGTCCACGTCGTGCAAATTTATGCCCCATGCCTTGCCCGTGGTGTCGCAAACTTTGTTCGCCAAAAATTGCAAAGTTTGGTTTTGGGGGAAGACGTTTGCAAGCAATTTCAAAACGGAGTGCGTTGCGTTAATGCCTTCGTCGGGGGTGCTGCCGTGTGCGGATTTTCCCACTGCAGTCAAAACCGTTTTATCCGTGCGTTTAACGGATACGTTGTCAAATTCGTCGGCGTTCACAATTTCGTTCAGCGTTGCCGTGCACAGTGAGGGCACGACGTTGGCGCGTTCCCCTGCGGTAACGGTAACGCCTTGGGGCAGTTTGCCGCAAACAACGTCAAATTGGTAGATGCCTTTTTCGCGGTTTATAACGGGGAAATCTCCGTCCGGCGAAAAAGATACGTTGGGGAAGGGCATTTTTTTGAAGTAGTGTTCCACGCATTGCATTCCGCTTTCTTCGTCACATCCGAAAATAAGACGTACCGTTTTGGATGGCACAAATCCCGATTCTTTCAATGCTTTCACGGCGAAAAGGCAAGCAATCATGGGGCCTTTGTCGTCCATGGTGCCTCTTCCGAAAAGTTTGCCGTCGTGTATCTCGCCTACATAGGGGGGATAAATCCATTCTTCTGCCTTGGAAGGTACAACGTCCAAGTGTCCCAAAATTCCCAAAACTTCGTCGCCCGTGCCCTTGAAGTCGGCATGTCCGGCGTAGTTATCGCAATTGTAGGAAGAAAGACCAAAACTTTCCGCCAAGTTCAGCACGTAGTGCAAGCAATCGGCAATTTCTCTGCCAAAGGGAGCGTCGCCGTCCGCTGCGGCCTTTTCCGTGTTGAAGGTGACAACTTTTTGCAACGTTGCCACAAGTTGGTCGAACTGACTGTCTAAAATTTTTCTAGCGTCCATAAAAACACCTCGCAAATAAACGATAAAATAAAGTTTTTGTACGTATATTATACACAATCTTTCAAATTTGTGCTATCATATTTGTACATTACGCACACAAAAGGAAAAAAATGATGAGCAACGTAAACGAAGGGCACAGAGCAAGACTTCGCGAGCGCATGAAAAACGGTGGCATACAGGGATTTCAAGATCACGAAATTTTGGAGTTTTTGCTTTATCAATACATTCCTCGAAAGGATACCAACAAGTTGGCACACGCCTTGCTTAACAAATTCGGTAGTATTTCCGGCGTTTTGGACGCTTCACCCAAGCAGCTGATGACGGTCAAAGGCATTTCCGAAACGACTGCTTGCAACATAGCCGTGCTAAAAGAAGTGTGGCATCGCTACAACCAAAGCCGCAAGGAAAAAATTTCGTTGGCAGGTTTGTCGTCCATCGTCAAGTACTCGCAGCAAATTGTTGCCGAAAGCTACGTGGAAAAGATGGTTGTCGTGTTTGTGGACGCTGCAACCAATTTTATCGTCAGCGAGGAATACTATTCCAACAATTCCAATTCCATCAAAATCAACTTGAAGTCGTTGATATCCACTGCCGTTACGGCAAATGCGGCAGGAGTTGTTTTGTTTCACTGTCACGTGGACGGGTCGTGTGAGCCCAGCGATGCGGACAAGGCTTTCACGGAAAAGGTGTATGTGACGCTAGCCAACTTGAACATCGTGCTGCTGGAACACATCATCTTCAACAATTCCAACGAATACTACAGCTTTTACAAGGAAAGAGACTTAGAAGAATTCCGTCAGCGTTACAAAATTAACGCCGAAAAAATGAAATATATAAGATAAAACATAAAAAAGAGGTTATTTGTTATGGCACAATTACGCACAAGATTTGCCCCGAGCCCCACGGGGTACTTGCACATTGGCGGACTTCGCACCGCACTTTATTCCTATCTTTACGCAAAAAAGACCAACGGAAAGTT
>CAZADD010000101.1:0-3458 GCA_964483825.1 uncultured Oscillospiraceae bacterium | reverse complement strand
CGACAAACTGTTGCAGCGAGTTATCGTCCGCTTCGTCCAACGAATACTCCACCGTATAAGTGCCGGCTTTCAATGCGCAAACGTCCAAGCCGTAGTTTTGGGAAACCCCATTTCCGGCCGCATCGCACAGCAGCCCCTTTTCAGCTCACTTTTTCGTAGTGGCTTGTAACAACAAACTGTTGCAGCGAGTTATCGTCCAGTCCGTCCAATGAATACTCCACCGTGTAGGTGCCGGCTTTCAGTGCGTAAACGTCCGAGCCGTAGTATTTTTTTGAAACGTACTCGCCGGCCGCATCGTACAGCAAAACGTAACCGTCCATATAGTTTTCCGGCGTGGTGACAATTTGATAGTCTCCGTCTTCCGTAACGGTGAAAGTCGCCACGGCACCGCCGTTAAGGCCGCCTGCACACACCGATTGATACCGCAACACCGTTATTTCTCGTGCCGTATCCGTCAACGTGTAACTTTGTTCTTGCACGGCCGATCTTGCCAGCGTCAAGTCAAAATCAAACGATTCCGAATTTCTGTTGTTTGTGGAAACAACAACCGTGTAGGTGCCCGTTGCCAACTTCAACAACTTGTCCCCGCCCATGGGGTTCACCCAACTTTCGTTTTCGCCCAAAATAAAGCTCAACTGCAAGTTGTTTTGTTCTTCGTTGCCGCTCAGCGTGTACAAGCCTTCCGTCGCCTTAAATTGAAACACTACTGCGTCGCCCCAGCACTCCACGGTGCCTTGCATTTTTCCGTCGGCACCCACTGGGGTGGGATCGTCGTAGTTGGGGTAAGTTTTCACGTCCGCTTTTGTTACTTGCACGGCAACTTGGTCGGGGCGGTCTCCATAACTGAACTGCATGCGTGCCAAATACAAACCGTTCAATTCGTTGCACTCGTGCGTATCCACACGGGTTGTGCCGTCCGTTTGGTACAACCGCACCGCATATTTAGTTGACGTTACTGCGTACAAGCCGTGTTGAAAATTCATCACAAACCATTGCTCGGTTTCTCCCGATCCTGAAAGGGGTACGGTAAATTCCGACGTGCCGTTCACTTCCAACGGAACGAAGTTATCCAGTGCTTGCTGTGCCGTATCTTGCGCCGCCGTGGGATATTCATCCACCAAACGCAAGTACTGTTGCTTAATTTCGTAGGTGGTCGTGGCGGTAATTTCGTACTTTTCCGTTTCGCCTTGGCTGCGGTACAACGAAATTTTTTGTTCCACAGTTAGTTTTGTGCCGCTATCGTCGAAGGTGTAGGCCGTTTCCGCGTCAAATTGCGACTTTTCGAAATCGCCCAGCCCCCAACTTAAACCTTCGGAAAAATAACGAACGTTATTCAAAGTGCTTTTTGCAACAAATTTGTTTTCGCCAACTTGCTCCACGCTACCAAATTTATCGCCGTCGGCATACACCGTCAAATTTTTGGCGTATTGGTCTTTCAGTGCACGGGCGTCATCCACACTGCCGTCGTTGAAAATGGAAATGTTGCCGTCGCGCAACACTTCACGCACGATGCCGTTGCCGCTTGCAAAATACCCTTCACCGTCGCCCGTTCTGCCGTTTATCACGCACACATTATCCGTTTTGTTGTCGACACGCAGCTCGGAACCGTAGGTATTGGTAGAACTGTCGCCAAACACGCTAACTTGGTGTCTTTGGCTTGCAACGTTCAGAGTGACGGCGTTGGCACTGTTCAAGGCCGCTTGAAAATTCGCCAATTTTTGCGAAAGTTCAGTGCCGTTTTGCTCCGAATAGGTTGGACGTTGCCACTGCGTTTCCGCCTTGATAACGTATCCTTCCACGTTAGTTATGGAAATCGTGTTGGTTTGCGTTTTGATATCGTACTTGCGGTTGCCATGGGTGCCGCTAACGGTTTGGGAAGTTGTTGCGTTGGCTTGCAACGACAAAGTGTGCGTACCGCTAACAACCCTAGTAGGTAGGGTGGTATCCCATTCCGTCTCGTGCTCGTAAGTCACCGCCACGGTGCAAGCGTCCAGCGTGAATTTGGGCACGAAAGCCGCTTTCAAATGCACAACGTAGTAGTCGGAGGCATCGTGTTCGTACCCCACATGGATATCGAACCAATCTTCGATATTTTCCGCCGTGATTTTAACGGCATTTTGCGGCAAGTTTTCGCACGCAACCGCACTTACGGCGCACACGCACAAAATCGCAACCAATAAACACACTAACAGCTTTCTTTTCATAATCTTTCCTTTTTCCTTTTACTATCCAATCCGAAAATAACGGATATTTTTTCCGTTGCCCTCACGCCTAAGTTCGCCGGTCGCAACCAGTTTTTATTCGTCAATTTTGAGGTAGTTAAACGCCCTCATGCTCTCAAACCCACCTTCTTTCCCTTAAATAGTACCGTGTTTTAAGGGAATTGTCAATGCATTAAGGGAATCACTCAATATTGTTCCAAAAATAAGGGAATATCAACCGCACAAAAGCAATTTGCCGAAATTTTTGCGCGGCGCAAACATCTTCCCAATTTTGTGCACAACTGAAAAGGGGCTCGTGGTGCACAAAATATCGCCTTTGAATGCATCTCGACCCCCCTTGCCACAAGATATCTTTGCCTATTTACCGTTTTTTCTTCATACGAAATAGTATTTTATAATTATGTACGCACAAAAAACCGTTTCTGCGCAAAGTTTTTTGCTTGCGTTTCAAATTTGTGCAACGAAAAAAATAAGACACACAGCCCACCGCCCATTGCAGCCACAAAAAAGGAAACAAAACTTTTCACCAACACGCAACTGAACTCCAAATATCGCCTTTTGATTGTTTGAACACAACACTTTTGGGAATTGTTCAATAATACAACTAAATGCGAACTGACATATTCGACAGCACCTCAAAGCAAAAGGCCATTTTACATCATTGTTTAATCAAGCCTTTTACCGCAAAATCCAACACAAAAAGGGTCAACTGTATTCAAGCAGCTAGCCCCTTTTTCAAATTTCATTTTAATTTTGCAAAATTTTTGACAGTGAAAGCTGTGCAAAACTTTGCAAACACTGTTATTCAACGGTAAATTTACATGTACCCGTACTTGTCGCCAAAGTCTTTCTCGCCGGAAATGCGACCGCTGTTAACGTTTGTAAGCCACACGCTTTCCGTCGTGACGACTTTTTCGCCGTAGCCCACAATACCGCCAACGTATTGCGTTCCGCTAACCCAACCGCTGTTAGTGTTGTTGGAAATTGTCAGCGTGCATTTGTGGTAGCCAGAGTAGCCTTGCGCCAACGCAACGATTCCGCCAACAAACTTATCCTCTCCTGCAACGGTGTTTGTGTTTTCGTTGTTGCTCACCTCAACCGTCCAAGCGCTTGATGCTGCTGTTGAGTTTATTTTCAAAACGGCCGCAATGCCACCCACAAGACCGCCCGTGCTGGCAATGTGCCCGTGGTTTTTGCAATTTTTCACAACGGAAGACGCCACAATATCCACGTAAC
>CAZADD010000100.1:0-3462 GCA_964483825.1 uncultured Oscillospiraceae bacterium | reverse complement strand
TCCTTAAAATTGACTGTGTTTCAATTCTTCTTACTATTCTGTTGTCAAGCTTCAATGCCGTATTCCAAAATACAGCTTTCTTATTCTACTATACCAAGGCAACAATGTCAACAAAATTAACGCAAATTTTCGTTTAATTTTGCAAAAATTTTCAAAATTTTTCAAAAATATTCAAAACTGACGAATAAATGCAATCCAAGCAATAAAATCCCACCACAAGTATTGCCCGACGGCAATTTTTGTTATATAATAGTACTCACAAAGGGGCACGAAACGATGCCGTTGCGC
Source organism: uncultured Oscillospiraceae bacterium (assembly GCA_964483825.1). Classification (GTDB taxonomy): domain Bacteria; phylum Bacillota; class Clostridia; order Christensenellales; family CAG-314; genus Fimimonas. The sequence continues at coordinate 3,174 of CAZADD010000100.1, read as the reverse complement.
CGCTATTGCGTGGCTGCGCGTTGTTTGTTCACTTGGCCCCAACAATAGTGTTATATTGCAAAGGAGGAACAACCGTGATAGTTCTACTTTTGATACTAGCCCTGCTGGAACTGGCAGTTTTGGCATATCTTGTGGATAAAATTCGTCACACCTACGAAATTTCACTAAAAGACACCACCGTTTATCCCGTCATATTGGTACTTGCGGCGGTAGTATTTTTCATTGCACAAATGCAGTACGGCGGATTTGAAACTTGGTGGGAAGCCATTCCGTGTGCATTTTCAGGAGCATTGGATTTGGTTGTTTTGGATATCGACACCGACATGATAAAGGTTCTTGCGGAAAAAGACTTGATGTTGCTGATAAACTATTTACTACTCTACGTCATTTCCACATTTGCACTGCTAAGTTTATCCATTTCCCTCGTGCGAGTTTCCGTGAACAACTTTTTCCGCCCCATTGCGTTCAAAAAGGAAATTAACTACGTTATCGGTTTCAACAACGACGCAAAAACCTACTTGGAAAATTTGACCGACGAACAAAAAAGCAAAACTTGCGTTATTTTGGATAGGAAAGAAGGAGTAAAATACAACGAAGAACGGCTGTTTTTACACTCCTGTGGCGTGAAATACCGCGTTTTGCCCCATTCTTGCGAAAAGCCTTTCGCAAAAACGATGCGTTCCGCCACGCGGTTCAAGAAAAAATATTGCATCATTTACTTCTTCGACGACGACCAAGAAATTTTCAAATACGTCTCCTTTACCAAGAAGTTTTTGAAAAAATACAACTTGTATCAAAGCAACGTTCAATTTGTTGCCGTTGTGGACGATAGACAAAAAGCACTTGTGGATGAATTGATAAAAAGTCCGCAAAATTCTTGCGACATTCCCGACAACAAAGACGACAGTTGCGGATGTATACGCACGTTCAACAAACACGACGCTGCGGCATTCGATTTTGTTATGCACCACAACTTCGCACAGTATTTCCCCAAAAACTTGCTGAACGACAACAAAACGGTGAAAGACTGCGACGTCAATTTGTTTGTTTTGGGGTTTGGGAAGTTCAATCAAGCCGTTTTGAAGGATGTTTTGATTCAAACACAGTTTGCAACGGTCACAAACGGAAAACTTGCGCCCAAGCGCATGAACATCCACATCTACGACGACAACGACACCTACTTCAATTTGCCACTTTCGTGCGGAATATTCAAGTACGACAGAAGCAAATTCAACCCCGAACACTACTTCGAATTGCCGGACGACTACGTTTCTCACACGCAGTGGCACTTCAATCAAAAGGCGGACGGCACGTTTTTGACAAACGCCTACGACAAAATTAAACAAGCGTCCGCCGAGAGACCGCAAGTTAACTACTTTTTGATTTCCACCGGGGACGACTGTCAAAACAATCAGCTTGCACAAAAACTTTGCGAAAGCTTGGAAAACCTGGACGGCACTTACAACACGTTTTTTGTTCGTTCGCAAAGCACGGCAAAAATTCCCACCACTCGCAAAAACATTATCTACTTCGGCAACGAAAACGAAGTGTTAAAATACGAAACGGTGGTTGCGGACGGCGTGTATGCCTTGGCAAAACAAGCAAGCTACGCTTACAACGGAAAAACGTATTCACCAAAAGAGTGGGCAGACCTTTCACCTATCAAGCGGCAATCAAACTTGTACTTCATCGTTGGCATACCGTTCAAACTGTCGCTGCTGGGCTTTGATAACTACAACGCAAGCGAACAAGAAATTTTTTCAGTGTGCGATCCCAAAAACGAACGAGCCAACTACGCCTACTCGACAAAATTGATAGGCAACGCCGCCATGCTTACGCCGCGCGACGTGTTGGCGTTTATCGAACACGAGCGTTGGAACGCATTTGAATTCAGCGTCGGAGCAATGCCCATGAAAAAAGAATGGGCAAAGAAATTGGACGGAAACAAAACGCCAAACGAACTGTACCACTTGTGCTTGACAACAAGTTTTGGTTTGACACAGTACCACGACTACTTTGTTAACGTTTTGAATAATCCCGAAGAAGCCGACGTGATACACTACGACTACGAACTGTTCGACACTGTTTGCCATAACTTGAATTTGCTGAAAAACTAGGTGTTGCGTCACAAAAAAGTTGCAACGTACATTAAATTTTGCAACATTTTTGCAAAAACACAAAACACAAAGCGAACCTTCCCAAAAGAAGGTTCGCTTTGTATTTTAGCAATATTCAGTCCAAAATTTCGCAAATACCAATCAGTCAAATTGTGCGAATATCAATTTTGAAATTAACAACAAACAACTTTAAGTGAAACTTTGCAACACTCAATGCAATTTGGCAAAAGAATACTTGCGCCACTTTGTTGAGCGAGCTCCACGCTTGCGTTACTCAAATTGCGTGAGCATCGAGCGCACAACAATTTCGCGCTTATTTACACAAAGAAAAATAACAACCGTGTTGATAAAGCCATTTCAGCAACGTTTTTGACGAGAAAATTCCTCCCAACCGATAGTATGCGAACTTTTGTGATTGCGCAAGAAAAACAACGTTTCCAACAGACTTTTAGAGTAAGGAATAAAATCTCCGTCCTGCAGTTTTTGCAAAATTTCTTCAAGGGTAAACCACGCTACTTCCGCCACTTCCGATTCTTGCAAACGGCATTGCGCCAAATCGACGTTTTGAGTCACACAATAGTAGCTATCCCAACCGCCGTCGAACCACAAAGTGAGCGACGGCACAATATTTTCGGGCAGCGACAAGCCCAATTCTTCCGAAGTTTCTCTCCGCACGCCCTGCTCGAAGGTCTCGCCGGATACCACGCTACCGCCCACGGAGATATCCCACATTCCGCACCAATCGTCCTTGAACGGCTGCCGTCTTTGACACAGCAAGGCTCCGCTATCGGAAAATACACAGACATGCACAACGCGGCGAAAAGTTCCTTTCGGCTGTTTACCGCCCCGTCCCATTATCCCAACGGTTTTCCGTTTGTATCGAACAAATCCCAGTATTCCATTTTTGCACCCCTTGAAACAAACCCAAACAACAAACCCGAACAGTTTTGTTCGGGTTTGCAATATTTTTTGTTGAATATTATTCTTCTTCTTGCAATTTCTTTGCTTCTTCCACAATTTTGGGAACGTTTTGAGCAGGAACTTCTTCGTAGCGAAC
>CAZADD010000099.1:0-3481 GCA_964483825.1 uncultured Oscillospiraceae bacterium | reverse complement strand
GCAAAATGTAAACAGGGAAAAACAATCCCAGATGCGAAAATAGTTGCATATCCGCCGCCTGGCGCACACAAAACAACTGCACGCGCAAACACGGCAAGTGCCGTTTGCTGCGCTACACATTCTTGACGAACACGACACAAACACTTTCACCACAGACTACGCCACACACCAACGGCACGGGCAGATGCAATCGGCATAGCATTTAGAGGGCTGCTACTTAAAACGGAAGCGGCGAGCAACTTATAGGTGCGTTGCGAGGTTTGGAAACAGTGCAATACGCTTTTACTGCCCCTACAAGTTTTCCGCTTAAAAAAGACACCAAAACACATGCAAATTCGGGGCAAACGGATATCTCACGTTGCATTTGGGGTAACTTTCAGCGAAATTGTTGCGCAGTTCCCAATTTGCGGTGCCGTGAAATACCCTGCACGGGGTGCGGAATTTTTGAAAATTCAAAAAAAGAGCACTTCTCGTTTGCTAACAGAAAAACTGCCCTGCGAAAAACCTCACAAGACAGTTAAAAGCCAACCTCTTCAAACTATTTTACATTAGAATAAAATTTCTTGCACCCCAACATTTGACACAGAGCCTTTGGGGTGAGTATAATTTTGGGGCCACCGCATTTTCTTAAAAAAATATAAAAGCCAACAAATTCGTTGGCTTTTTTAGTTTGGAAAAGACAGGCTTGCGCCTCGAAGTTTCTAGACACGCGCTATTAAATGATTTCGTTACACAAAATTCAATACTACTTACAATTTTTTGAAACTACCGTAACGCAAGTTCTCCAAAGACTGCAAAACAACTGCCAAAACTACATACCTTACGCCGCAACAATAATTCACTCAATTTGCAAAAAAAAACTCTTCCCCAACATTTGACATAGGACACAATAAAAATCCACCAGCCTAGCTGGTGGTTTTTCATTAGAGGGTAAAACCCTCCTTTGGTCGCCAAACGAAATCGTTTTGTTGTGAGCCTGGCGGCTGTCATGCGTTAGCAAGTCGGTTTCTTGTATACAAAAAATCCCCGAACGCTTTGTTCGGGAATTTTATCTTTCAAAATTATTTGTTGTTTTGGGTTGCTTCGGGATCTTTGGGTTTGATGCACAAAACCACAACGATGCCAACCAATGACAATCCTGCAACGGAGAACAACACTATTTGCCAAATTTGTGCAGTTGTGAGAGGTTCTTTTTCCACTGCTTTTGCAAACAACGTCAACTCGTCTTCAACTAGCGTTGTGTAGCCAAGCGAATCTTTCACGGTGTACACAATTTTGTAGATAGGTTCGTTATCGGGCAAAACGTCGCTTTCCAACATGGTGATAACGCCGCTTGTGGAAATGCCGTCTTCAAAACCTTCGGCAACTTCCTTAGTCTTGCTGTCGTAGATGGGTTGTTCCGTCCAAGCGCCTTTAACTTTCTTGTACACAACGTAGCTTGTGGTTGTGGAAGAGGTGTCGGTGATGGAAATATTGGTTTTGATTGTGTAGGTTTTGCCAACGGTGATACCGTCTTCCATGGCGGTTTTCATATCGGAATGCAAATTTTTGAAAGCGGGAGCAGTTTCGTCACCGAAATACATGTAGATTTTTGACGTTCTTGCAAGAACGTGAGAATCGCCGGTGCTGGACGAACCGCTACTATCTTTCAATACGTAACGGAAACCGTACCAACCGGTGGAAGAAATAGTGATTGTACCGATAGATTTGCAACTCCAAGTATCCTTGTAGTCTTTGCTGGGTGTGCACCATTCAATGAACACTTTGTCCGATTCGCTTGTTACGGCAAAATCAGCGGCATCTTCGGCCGTGGACAAAATGTAGTTAGCACCAACGAACACTTTTTTAACTTTTTCGGCATCTTTAAGCCAATCGTTATTCAAAGAGAAGTCCGACACAGCGTGAGTAAAGCCAAGTGTAGAGATATCTTCCAAACTTTCGAAATATTCTTGATTGAAAATGACCTCGTCACGAGTAGTTGATTCTTCTGCCGAAGCAACGCCGCAAACGGCAAACAAACTCACGATGAGCATCACAGCAATTAACAAACTTACAAACTTTTTCACAATAATCCTCCACAGGGGAATTCCCCTGACGTGTTGCGGCAAAATTTCTTCTTTGCATTCTACCACATATACGATTATTTTACCTTTTATTGCCTTTATTGTCAACGATTTGCAACCAAATATTGCGGCTCGGCGCCATTTTCTTGCCACAAAAAGTGTCCCCCCCCCCGAAAACACGCACCAATGGCGGCAAACGCTGCTTAAAGTTTTTGCATATACTAAATATCGGCACACTTTTACTATGCGAGGAAAAACGATGAACGTTATTTTTATACTTGCAACCGCCGTGACCGTTTCGTTGGACGGCCTATTCGTGGGGGTTTGCGTTTCTCAACAGCGAAAAGACCTTGCGTTGCCCGTGACGGTTGCCGCCGTCACCTACGCGATGTGTCTTGCCGCAAGCATACTGGGACAAAAACTTTCGACGGTGTTCGGCGGAAGATACTTCGGTGCAACAATTTTGCTGTTTTTGGGCATTTTCAATTTGGTTAAAAAAGACGGCGCGCAACGGGCGACCAACTTTTTGCAAAACATAGCACTTGCAGTAAGCGTTGCAATGGACGGGGCAACGGCGGCCCTGTCGCTGGCAATTCAAAACGAGGGTGACGTGCTGTTTACACCGCTGCTGTTTGCTGCGACACACTTTTTGACAACATTTTGCGGTCAAACGATAGGCAAACACTTCGATACGGAACACGGCAACGTTTTTTCGGCAGTCTTTTTGTTTGTGCTTGCGGCAATGAAATTTTTGGGAATTTAGTTGAAAACTTGTGTTGCCAAACAAATGTTTTGGCACAACAAGTTGGTTCTTGCGTTTTGGAAAACACGACGCGCGCAAACAACTGGTGTAATTTGAGCAAAATGTGCAATTTTTCTACCAACGGCCATGCTGTAAACACGGATACCTTGCAACGAACGCCAGTAACGAAAAGTAGCACGACGACTAGCGAACGCTTAAAGAAAACAAACAGTCATACACAAGAAAAACAAACAAAAAAAAACGAGTTCGGCGTTTTGCGAAACTCATTTTCAATGACCTCAATTGATTTTTTTTCAACTTGCGGTTTTGCACCCCTGTTGCGCGCACAAAATAACCCTATTTTTGCGCAACGTATGCAAAATTTTACGACTAGTGGACACAGTAGCAACCGAAAAACTAAGCAATTCTGAAATGTAGCGGCACCCTCTTGTTCGGCATCAATTTGTTGCAACTAACCGCACACAACACCAAATAAATAAACGAGCGATTATTCAATATCCAAAAGTAAAAGGCAATAGATTTTAACCCAAACGCACAAATACGTTGCAAATCGGCAAAACAAAAGAGGCTCCGCAAGGAAGCCTCTTTTGAAAATTTGCATTAGTTGAGTTCTGCAAAGTACTTGATTGTGCGAACCATTTGGCTGGTGTAGCTG
>CAZADD010000098.1:0-3575 GCA_964483825.1 uncultured Oscillospiraceae bacterium | reverse complement strand
CGGAGCCGTGCCACCTCCCTTTACACAAAGGAGGCTTTACTGCGGTTGCACTTTTTTGACTTTTCTATTACTAAAACAATCTGTGAATTGTGATATTGTTTGCATTGCGAACTAGAAACGTTTAACTAACGCATCCGCAAAAAAGGCATCCCTGTGTAAGGGAAGCTGGCACGGAGTGCCTGAAGGGTTGACCGTCTTCGGCATAATCGTGCACAAAGTGGTGGAAGTTGTACGTTTATTGAGAACCATCACTCGCAAAGAAGCTTTCAACTGCTCTTCTTATTCTTTAACGAGCGAAGAATTTTTTTTCCTCAATAAAAACGGCTCCGACAGTAGTTTGTCGGAGCCTTGTTTGTGTTAAAAAATATTCTAGCTTCTGGGTATAAGGCCGATAAGGTTTTCGTAAGTTCCGGGGAAGAACAGGAAGATAACGATTATTGCCAAAAACGCAAGGAAAATAATTCTGAAAATGATGTTGCGCTTGGACATTGCTTCCATGCCCACGATTGCCATCAAAATCAATCCGCCGTATGCTTTTGCAATGTTCAAAATGTTAAGCAGTTCGGGGATGTCTTTCAAAAAGTTCCATTGTGCGTTTGCCAACAACACTATCCACACCAAAACCAAAACTACCGCCACAATTTCGCCGACGATGTCCAGAATTCTGCTCATAAGTCTTTCTTCTTTTGCCATGTTGTGCCTCCTTATTTTTGGGGATTGGGTACATTATATATTTTTGTGCCGCTGTCGTCAATACCTAATTGAGGCAAATTTTTTCATTTTTGAGTTGTTTTTCCGCTGAAATTTGTTGCAACGGTGCAGTTTTTCAAAAAGTTGGTTTTATCCGTTGCGCTTTTGTCGGAAACCGTTGCAAAATTGCAAAATTTTTGGTAAAGTATAGTGGGTAAAAAGGTACAAAATGAAGTATTTAGCATTCGATATAGAAGCGGCAAACGGCTACAAGCCATACAGCATCTGTAGCATAGGTGTGGTTATTGCCGACGAAAATTTCAACGTGGAATTTCGCGAAAACATTTGGATAAACCCCAAAAGCGCCTACAACTTGAACGGCACACGCAAAAACGTAGGTATAGATTTGCATTTGGATAAGGCCCTGTTGGATTCTTCCCCCGATTTTTCCGAAGTGTATCCACGAATAAAAGCATTGCTCACCGATCAAAACTGTTTGGTTGTGGGGCACGCTGTCGATTCCGACGTGCGTATGCTCAATGCGGCGTGTCAGCGCTACAAGTTGCCGTCGATAGATTTCACATTTATTTGTTCTCAACTGTTGTACAAGCTGTACCGTGGCGAAAAGGACGTCAAGGCGCTTTCCAAAATTGCCGCCGACCTCAACGTGACCTACAACGAACACAATTCCGAAGACGATGCTTGGATGTCGTTGAAAACGTTGGAATTTTTGGTGAAAGACAGCGGCTTGACAACGGCGCAACTGGTGGAAAAGTATCACATTCGTGTGGGCAGTAACAAAAATTTCGAATTGGTTCGCCCGGTATCGTTGGACGGACAAATTTCCAAAAAACATCAAACGCAAGTGGCGGTAGATAAAATCAAAACGTTTGCAAAAACAGTTAAAGTAACGGGAAAACAGCACAAAAACAAGGTTTTTTGCCTGTCACGCTCGTTGGAACTGGCCCAAGACGACCGTCTTTTTGGCGTGGTGAGTGCAATTGTTCAAGGCGGCGGAAAGTATTCTTCCAAATTGGCAAAGTGCAATGTGTACGTTCAAAACAACGTTTCGTTGGAACAGGACGTGATGCGAGAAAAACGCGTTGCCGAACTGGTGGAACAAGGGCTTGTCACCGTCGTTTTTGCGGACGATTTGCTTGAACAAACAAAAACAGAGTAGTAATTGCTTTCAAGGAGGCACGAAGTATGAAACAAAAAGCACTGAATTTTTTGGTTAAACACGGCGAAGCTGCAAACCAAGTTAACGCTAGCGAGCAACTTGTTCGCTTTCAGTCGGAAATGGAAAAAGGGTTGAAATCTTGCGGTTGCGTCATTCCCATGATTCCCACCTATCTTTGCAACGTGGACCGTTCCAAAATAAGCGAAGGCAAGCGCATTTTGATTGATGCCGGTGGAACAAACTTCCGTTCGGCAGTGGGATATTTCCAAAACGGTCAAGTAAAAATTGAAAAATTGCAAAAAACGGTGATGCCTGCATCTAAGGGCGAAGTGCTTTCCAAACAAGAGTTTTACGACAAAATTGCATCCAACATTGCCTACTTGGCGGATGACGGCGGCGACGTCGGTTTTTGCTTTTCCTATCCCGTCAACATGTCGGCGGATATGGACGGCGAAGCAACGGCTTTCAGCAAAGAAGTGAAGGCTCCCGAAGTTGTCGGAACCCGTGTCGGTGCGGAAACTTTGGCAGCGTTGCGCAAATTTAGCGACAAAAACCGCAAAATAGTAATTTTGAACGACACCGTTGCAACCTTGTTGGGCGGCATGGCATCCACGGATAAAAACTATTCCACCTACTTGGGTTACATCTACGGTACCGGCACAAACGTTTGTTGTATTGCCGATACCAAGCAAATAGAAAAGGTATCCGATTTGCCAAGCGGCAAAATGCTTGTCAACATGGAATGCGGCGGCTACGACGGATTTTCGTTGGGCGATTTCGACAAGGTTGCCGTGCAACTAACCGACGCTCCCCAAAAACAACTTTTTGAAAAAATGACCAGTGGCAAGTACCTTGCAAATATCATCAACGTGGCACTCAATGCGGCACATGAAGAAGGCGAGTTCGCAGGCGTTGTGAATTTGGGCGGTTTCGAACTTAAAGACGTTTCGGAATTTTTAACGGGCGGCGGAAAAATGAAAGAATTTTTCACTTGCAAGCAAGACGAAGACTTTGCCAAGGAAGTTTGCAAACTTTTGATTGACCGTGCTGCCAAGTTGGGAGCCATTGCAAATGCGGCAACGGCAATTTTCACTTGTTCGGATAGATCTTTGCCGGTGGCAATAGTGGCCGAGGGCACAACTTTCAACAAACTTGTGGGCTACCGTCAAGCTTTTGAAAACTACTTGAACGAATTCTTGGGTGCCGAAGGCATTTCTTACGAAATTTTGCAAGGCGAAGAATTGAACTTGGTTGGAACCTTGATGGCAACGATGGCGTTGTAATATGCAAAAGAAATTTGTCTTTGCGCAAATTTGTGGAGAAAAAAATTGACTAAATTAACAGACAGCGTACAAAAACCCTATCGCTATTTCGGTGGGGAATACAATCTTGCAGATATGAACAAACCGTGCGACGTGCGTTTTTGCATGTGCGTTGCCGATAGCTACGAAGTGGGAATGTCCAATTTGGGCGTTCGCATTTTGTATTATTTGTTCAATTCTATCGACGGGGTAGTGTGCGAACGTTGCTACACCCCATTTGCCGACTACGAAAACTACTTGAAGGAGAACAATTTGCCGCTTGCCAGTTTGGAAACGCAACGCCCGTTGAAGGATTTTGACTTCGTTGGCTTTTCCATGCAGTACGAAATGTGCTACTCCAACGTTTTTCACATGTTGACGCTTGCAGGCATTCCCGTTTGCAC
>CAZADD010000097.1:0-3578 GCA_964483825.1 uncultured Oscillospiraceae bacterium | reverse complement strand
TGCAACAATATATTACTACAGCGAAAACAATCCCTTTGAAGGAGAAAATGCCGCAAAGGAGGGCAACTATTGGCACTATGCCGAAGACGGACAAACGGTGCTTGTTTGGGAAAAACAATAAACAAGTATTAAAACTCACGGGACTAATTGTTTGATACATTTTGGGTCGGCAATTCGTAAATGTGTGTTGAAAATTTAGTGTAAAAAAGACTCGAAAGCAAGCATTTTTGCTTGTTCTCGAGACTTTTTTTTGTGTTGTTTTTTAGTAAAAATGAAGAAGAATATCGTTGTTTCGCAACAAAATTTGTGTTTTGCTTGTTCGATGTTACCAGTTTTTCTTCTCTTTGGAGCAGTCGTTGTTGCGTTTGCGTTCTTCCACCATTTTGGCGAACCATTCCATTATGGACGGGTCGTAGTGGGAGACAAACAGGCTGTTTTGCGTGCCCGGTTTTCCAAATGCGGTCGCTTTAGCAAGCCTATTTTCTCAAAAATGCACAAGGCAAAGCGGTGGTAGCGTTCTTTTTTTTGCCGTTATCGTTGCATTATTTTTAGAAAACGCATTATATTTTGCTGTCAAACATTGCTCCGACACTGTTATCGTTGAAATATCGATTTATTTTTCACTAACAATTTGCATTTGCACCAATTTGCATTTGCGAAGTTGTGTTGGCGTTTTGCTTGTTTTTTTTGTCGTTTTGCACAAATGCGCCGTTTTTTAATTGTTGCAAAGGCTACCAGTTTTTCTTTTTTCTAGAGCAGTCGTTGTTGCGTTTTTTTTGTTAGCTGTTGTTTTTGCCCACAAAGACAAAAAAGAAAACGACAAACGCGATCAAAAATAATGCAAAATTCATCTTGGCCCCTCCTCGTTTTAGCTTCAAAAAGATGATTTTGTGTTGAAAAGTTGTTAGTTCCCCAAGCCGCACTAATTGTTTTTGGGGAGCAAACACCGTTTGTTATGTTAAAAATTTTGCAGTTGTCGGATAATAATTCTTGTGGCACTTCCGTTGCCGAAGTTAGCAAAATTTGTATGCCGCTATCAAAGTTCAACAGCCGTTTTTGTCTGTCGGCGTCCAGTTCCAAAAGCCTTTTTACTTGTTTTTCGGGGTGCAAACGCCGTTTTTTATGCTGAAAATTTTGCAATCGTCGGATAACAATTCTTGCGGCACTTCCGTCGCCGAAGTTAGCAAAATTTGTATGCCGCTGTCGAAGTTCAGCAGACGTTTTTGGCGGTCAGTGTCCAGTTCCGAAAGTACGTCGTCCAAAATAAGCACGGGATATTCCCCTATCAGATTTTTGAAAACGTTCAGTTCCGCCAGTTTCAGCGAAAGTGTCGCCGTGCGCAGTTGCCCTTGGCTGCCGAAACTGCGAACGTCCACGCCGTTAATTTTTATCAAAATGTCGTCACGTTGGCAACCCACGCAAGTGTGGCGCATTTGAAAATCCTTTTCGATGCTTTCTTCCAGTGCTTTCAAGTAGTTGTCGGCAAGTTCTTGCACCGTTTCACCCTTGAAGTGCGTAGAGTAGGCAATTTGCAACGTTTCTTTTCCGTCTGTAAGTTTGTTGCAACACTCCGCAGCCAGTCCTTTCAAGTTTTCGCAAAAGCGGCGGCGTTTCCAAACTATCCTTGCCCCCTCTTCTGCCATAACTTTGTTCCAGCCGTAAACGGCATCTTTCGCATCTTCCAAAGTTGCCGCCAGTTTTAGTGCATTATTGCGTTGCAGCAGTGCTTTGTTGTGTCGCAACAAGCCGTAGAAGTAGTTTTTGTCCGTTTGGCACAAGTCCACGTCCAAAAAGCGGCGGCGTTCGGCGGGGGATTGGCTTATTATTTTTATTTCGTTGGGGGAAAAGTAGATGCAGTTCAAGTAGCCCATCAACTCGCCCACTTTTGCAAGGGGTACGCCGTTGACGGCAAGTTTTTTCTTGCTGCCCGCTTCCAGCTTGACGGAAATGGTGCCGTTGCCGTAGCGGCAGGCGTAGTCCACGTTAACCAAAGCACAATCCTGTCCCCAACAAATAAGGTCCTTGTCTTTGTCCGTTCGGGGGCTTTTTCCGATGCAACACAAATAGACGCTTTCCACGAGGTTGGTTTTCCCGTGAGCGTTGTCGCCAACAAACACGTTCAAGCTTTCGCCCAGCTGAACCGTTTGTTCTTTCAAGTTGCGATAGTGCATCAATTGCAGTTGTTTAACTTTCATTTTTCCACCGTTTTTTATTGTAACACACAACGCAAAAAAGTACAACGGAAAAGTGCAAAAAATCGACGAGAGCGGATAAGAGAGAAATTTTACATTTCGTGTGTGTTGTGTCGACTTTGTTGCTTTTTGCCGAAATAACACGCCTTGACGCCCTCAAACGGCGCGTTGCAAAAATTTTATTTGCAAAAATAACGGCAAACTGTTCACAAGAAGGCGTTTTTGTGGTACAATGTAGGCGTACAAATTTCGTCTCCCTTCGTGGGGGAAAGGAGCAAAATATGGCTGTAAAAAACGGCAACTATTCAGAGGAGCAAATTCAGGTTTTGGAAGGCTTGGAGCCCGTTCGTAAAAGACCGGGCATGTACATCGGTTCTACCGATGCGCGCGGATTGCATCACTTGGCGGTGGAAATAGTGGATAACTCCATCGACGAAGCGTTGGCCGGCTACTGCAACAACGTTTGGGTTACCGTCAACGAAGACGGTTCTTTAACGGTGGAAGACGACGGCCGCGGAATTCCTTGCGGCATTCACAAAAAAGAAAAAATATCTGCCGTTGAGTTGTGCTTGACAAAACTGCACGCAGGCGGCAAGTTCGGCGGTGGCGGCTACAAAATCAGCGGCGGCTTGCACGGCGTCGGTATGTCCTGCGTTAACGCACTTTCCCAATGGTTGGTTGTGGAAGTTTTCCAAGACGGAAAACATCACTACCAAAAATACAAAAGAGGTGTTCCGGAAGATCGCCTTGCCGTTATCGGCGATGCCGACCACACCGGCACGAAACTCACCTTTATGCCGGACGACGAAATTTTCGAAACGGTGGAATGGGAATACGACCGTCTTAAAAACAGATTGCGTGAAGTTGCCTACCTCAACAAGGGCATAACCATCAATTTGAAGGACGAGCGTGAAGGCCACAAGCGTTCCGAAACTTTCTGCTACGAAGGCGGACTTGCGGAATTCGTGGAAAACTTTAACCGTGCAAAGAACACCATCTTTGCGCAACCGCTTTATATCGACAAATCGGTGAAAGAGGGCGAAATTGAAATTGCAATGCAATTCAACGACGGCTACACGGAAATTATCCATGCTTACGCCAACAATATCAACACCGAAGAAGGCGGCGCGCACTTGGACGGCTTCAAAAACGCCTTGACGAAGGTTATCAACGACTACGGCCACAAAACGGGGTTGTTGAAAGAGGCGGAAAAGCTTACCGGTGACGACGTTCGTGAAGGTTTGGTTGCGGTTATCTCCGTCAAGCTGGAAAATCCTCAATTCGAGGGTCAAACCAAAACGAAACTGGGCAACAGCGAAATGAGAACGGCGGTCAACCGTGTCGTTTCCGAAGAACTTGCAACCTTTTTGGAAGAAAACCCCAAGG
>CAZADD010000096.1:0-3733 GCA_964483825.1 uncultured Oscillospiraceae bacterium | reverse complement strand
AATTTTTGAATTCTGCATTTCAACTTAAAACCAACCCGAAATTGTTTTTTGCAGGACAATTGACCGGAGTGGAGGGGTACGTTGAATCGGCTGTTTCCGGTTTGGTTGCAGGCGTGCAAGCGTACAGAATGATGAAGGGATTGCCTTTCGTGGATTTCACGTCGCAAACCATAACGGGTGCCTTGTGTGAACACGTTTCCGTAGAATACGGAGATTATTCGCCCATGAACAGCAATTTCGGAATTTTGGCTCCGCTAGACACCTACGTGAAAAAGCACGAACGCAAACAAGCCTATGCGGAAAGGGCCGTTGCAAAAATGAAAGAAATAGTAACTACTTATCAGGAGGAATAGATCATGTCGGAAGTATTTGCCGATTCCATAAAGGGAACAACTATATGTGCCGTCCGTCGTAACGGACAAATTGCCGTTGCCGGTGACGGACAAGTGACGCAAGGACAAAACGTCATTATGAAAGGTAACGCCGTCAAGGTGCGCCGTATCTACAACGGAAGCGTGGTGACGGGTTTTGCAGGAAGTGTTGCCGATGCATTCACTCTTTCGGAAAAATTTGAAGAAATGTTGCAAAAATTCAGTGGCAACTTGTTGCGTTCCGCTGTCGAGGTGGCACAACTTTGGCGCAGAGACAACGTTATGCGCAAATTGGAAGCAATGATGATAGTTGCCGACAAGGAAAACGTGTTTTTGCTTTCAGGTGCCGGCGACGTGATCGAACCGGACGACGGAGTTTGTGCAATAGGCAGCGGCGGCAACTATGCTTTGGCTGCGGCAAAAGCGTTGTACCGCAACACCGATCTTTCTGCTGCCGAAATTGCCAAAAAAGCATTGGAAATTGCCAGTGAAATTTGTGTGTTCACCAACGGACACATAACGGTAGAGGAGGCTTAACATGACACCCAAACAAATAGTTGCGGAATTGGATAGATACATTGTCGGACAGTTTCAAGCCAAAAAAGCCGTTGCAATCGCATTGCGCAACAGATATCGCAGAAGTCGTCTTTCCACGCAAGATCGGGAAGAAATAACTCCCAAAAACATCATCATGAAAGGCCCCACGGGCGTGGGTAAAACGGAAATTGCCCGTCGTTTGGCAAAGATAGTAAAGGCTCCGTTTTTGAAGGTTGAAGCCACCAAGTACACCGAAGTGGGCTACGTGGGCCGAGACGTTGAAAGCATGGTGCGTGACCTCGTTGAAGTTTCCATCCGTCTTGTCAAGGACGAACGCTACAAGGAAGTTGAAGCGCGCGCATTCGAAATTGCCGTCGAACACGTTGCCGATTTGATGCTCAAACAATCCAAAGACTTGCCCGAAGGCATCACTAAGGTTGCACTTATGGATGAAATTTCCAAGCACAATTTGGATCAAATGCAGGTGGAAATTCAAGTTGCCGATATTCCCAAACCCATCGAATTGCAAGCAGGTGGCGGCGGTGAAATAAACATTGGCAGCATTTTTGGGGATATAATGCCCAAAAAGTACAAAAAACGCACTGTAACCGTTGAAGAAGCGTTAAAATTGAAGTGTTCCGAAGAAAGTGAAAAACTCATCGATTTGGATAGCGTCGAAAGCGAAGCATTGCGCCGTGCGGAAAACGACGGTGTAATTTTCATCGACGAAATGGACAAAATTGCAGGTGGAGCATCTCGCAACGGCCCGGACGTTTCCCGTGAAGGCGTTCAACGCGACATTTTACCGATAGTGGAAGGTTGTACCGTTTCCACCAAGTACGGAAATATCAAAACGGACTACATTTTGTTTATTGCCAGCGGTGCGTTCCACGTCAGCAAAGTTTCCGATCTTATTCCGGAATTGCAAGGACGTTTCCCTGTGTTGGTAGAATTGGACAGTTTGTCGGCGGACGATTTCGTGCAAATTTTAACCGTGCCCGCCAATGCAATCACGCAACAGTACAAAAAACTTTTGGCAGTGGACGGCATCGACTTGCAGTTCACCGACGACGGACTGCGTGAAATTGCAAACGTCGCTTACGACCAAAACAACACTTTGGAAGATATCGGTGCTCGCAGATTGCAAGGCATCATGGAGCACATTGTGGAAGACATTTCCTACGATATTTCCGAAGAAGGCGAAAAGAAAACCGTCGTTATCGACCGTGACTACGTGTTGAACAACTTCCGCACCGAATCTCGCAACCTCAAAAAATACGTGTTGTAGTTTTATGACGGAAAAAGGCACGGTGGTGGAATGCAAAGGTAACTTTGCATCGGTACGAATAGGCCGCAATTCCGCATGCGCCTCGTGTGGAAAATGCGGAATGACGGAAAATCAAAAACACGTGGATTTTTTGGTGGAAAACACACAAAATGCCGTTGTCGGCGACGTGGTATCCGTGGAAATTCCCGAAGGCAACTCGGCAAGTTTGGCCTTCGTTGCCTACGTTTTGCCAATAATTCCCGCATTGCTGATGTTGGTGTTGGGCGTTTGTTTGGAATTGAAAGAATGGATATGCGCCTTGCTGTTTTTGGGCGGCATGGCCGTTGGTTTCAGCATCGTCGTTTTGGTGGACAAATTAAAGAATCACAAATGGGCACAATCTCCCACAATGTTGGAAATTGTGCAATCGGCGCAAATTAACAGTAAAAAAGGAGAAAAAAATGAGTAATCTACCCGATATTGCAAATAATTTTGACGAATTTATCCGTGAAGGTGTTACCGTTGTAGATTTTTGGGCAACTTGGTGCGGTCCTTGCAGAATGCTTGCCCCCATTTTCGAAGACGTGTCGGCAAAACTTACTGCCGCAAAGTTCGGCAAAGTGGACGTTGACAGCGCAATGGAACTGGCAAAGCGTTTTCAAGTTTCTTCCATTCCCAACGTTTGCATTTTCAAAGACGGTCAACTGGTGGACAGAGTCATCGGTTTGTGTGATGAAGAAGAATTGACGGAAACTATCCAAAAATATCTGTAAAAATCAAACACAAACAAAGCACGGCAGTTGTGTGCTGAATGGCACACAAGTTTGTCGTGTTTTTTTTGATGCCAAAATTTAGTTTTTATCTAAAATATATGTTTCTAAAAAATGTGTGAAAAAATGTGTTAGATATTGCCTAAAAACGTTTGACTGTGTGCACAATAGGTATTATAATAATCCCAGTAATTTGGTAGGAATTGTGTCTATGAAATTGTCGTCAAAGGCAAGGTACGGCGTGTATGCGGCCGTGGAACTTGCAAAAAACTACAATACGTCCGATGTCGTTCCCGTCAGCGTTCTTGCGCAGACCACGGGTGTCACGGAAAAATACTTGGAACAAATTTTGGCCTTGATGAAGAAGGACAATATCGTGGTTGCCACACGTGGTGCCGGCGGCGGCTACAAGTTGGCGGATAGTCCGGATAAAATCACGGTAGGGCAGGTTTTGCGTGCAGTGGAAGACAATTTGGAAATTGTCGACTGTCTTCACAAAAATTGTTCGGCAAAGTGCAACTGTGTTTCCCGCAACTTGTGGGCAAAACTTTACGAACACATCAACGTATATTTGGATACAGTTTCCTTGCAACAACTTTCGGAGGATAATTTATGAAAGTTTATTTGGATCATGCTGCAACCACCCCTTGCGACGAAAGAGTGGTTCAGGCAATGTTGCCCTATTTCACACAAGAATTCGGCAATGCGGACAGTCAGCACGCATGCGGACGTGAAACGGCAAAGGCCGTTGCCGATGCTCGAGAAACGATAGCAAAAATTATCAACTG
>CAZADD010000095.1:0-3765 GCA_964483825.1 uncultured Oscillospiraceae bacterium | reverse complement strand
GACAGAATCGTCGACTTGTATGCAAGAATCAAACTGGACGTTTGGAATTTGCAACCGGACGTGTTGAGCATTTTGATTGGTATCAACGACGTTTGGCACGAAACTATCAACCAAAACGGTGTGGATATCGAGCGTTACGAAAAATTCTATCGCATGATAATCGAAGAAACAAAGAGCCGTCTTCCGAATATCAAAATAATGCTTTGCGAACCCTTCGTGTTGCACGGTTACGCAACGGACGAAAAATTCGAAAAACTCAACGAGATAAGAAACTACGTCAAAGTGGTGGAAAAACTTGCAAAAGAGTATAACTTGGCTTTCGTTCCCTTGCAAGATAAGTTTGACGAAATGTCTCGTAAATATAACGAGGCAATCTATCTTTTCGACGGCGTGCATCCCAATATTGCTGGAGCTACGCTCATTGCAAACGAGTGGATGAAAGTTTTTGACGAAAAAATCAACACGAACAAGTAATTGCAAAATAAAAACAGCGTCACAACAATTGCGGCACTATTCTTAACGGAACAAAGTTTGAAAATTGAATAACTGTTTTTTTGTGTCCGTATTCGGGCATAAAATTGTCGAAGTCAAGTTTTGTAAAATACAGAGATGAAGCACAATACAATTGATATTTGCGCAAAACGCCAAAAACAGTGTAATTTTGTGGTAGGGATAAAATAATGAACAACTTGCTTGAACGCGCTCACAAATTATTGCGCGAATTGAACAACAGAAAAATCGTTGCATCGGCAAAAATAACGGATATTGCTTATTTGCCCTGCGACTACAAAACGAACAACGTTTTGCCCGAGCGGAAAGATATGTTGCCTTTTGGCGGCAAATGGGGTGGCAAAAACGACACTCACGCTTGGTTTTTGTTCGAAGTCGATGTTGCCGACGTGGAAAATTGCCATTCGGAAATTTTTGTCGACAGCGGTGTGAACGGTTGGGATCTATCCAATCCGCAATTTTTGGTGTACTTGGACGGAAAAATGGCGCAGGGTTTGGATACCAACCATCGCAGTTTTGCCGTTGGCACGGGTTGTCATCAAGTGTGTTTGTATGCCTATGCAGGCTATCAAATATCCACGGAGTTTGCGCAAGACCTGTCACTTCAGATTTTCGACTACAACAATCCACTATCGTTGGATGCACAACTCAACATTGTCGACGACCGTGTGGAAAAACTTTCCAACGATATTTTCGTGCTGCTAAATGCGCTGTCGGTCATGCCTCAAAACACCAAGCAACACAGCGACGTGCTGAATTTTGTCAACACTGCGTTCAATTTGGTGGATTTCACAGGTGTAACCAAGCAACCGTTCGGGCAATCATGCAAGGCAGCCTCGGACTACTTGTGGAAGGAATTTTTCCATTCCTATTGCAAGGGTAGCGATGTGTCCGTTTCGTGCATAGGGCACACCCACTTGGATATTGCTTGGCTTTGGCCCAAACGGCAAACTCGCGAAAAAGTTCAGCGTAGTTTTGCTACGGTGCTATCCTTGATGGACAAGTATCCAGACTACAAGTTTATGAGTTCACAGGGCTACTTGTACCAAGCAATAGCGGAAGAAGCTCCCGAACTGTTTGAAAAAATCAAACAGCGTGTGGCAGAAGGCCGTTGGGACGTGGAAGGTGCAATGTGGGTGGAAGCGGACTGTAATCTAACAAGCGGCGAAAGTCTTGTTCGCCAAATTTTGTACGGCAAACGGTTCATGAAAAAGCACTTTGGGGTGGATAGCAAAATTTTGTGGTTGCCGGACGTTTTTGGATACAGTGCGGCATTGCCTCAAATTTTGAAAAAGTGCGGTGTGGAAACATTCGTCACAAGCAAAATCAGTTGGAACGATACTAACGTCATGCCCTACGATATGTTCAAATGGAAGGGTATGGACGGTAGTGAAGTGTTCACCTACTTTTTGACGGCGCCTGCCGATGCGGATAACCCACAAGACATTCACACCAACTATAATGCCATTGCCAATCCTGTGGACTTTTTGCGCACATACAACCGCATGCAACAAAAAGCTTTAACAAACGAAGTGTTGATGGACTACGGCTATGGCGACGGCGGTGGCGGCCCTACCGCACAGTTTATCGAGAATATCTATCGCATGCAGTGCGGTGTTCCCACTTTCCCAGTCACCAAGTTTGAACGTGCATCGGACTTTTTCGGTAGATTGCGCCAAAACGTTATAGATAACAAACAATTGCCCCGTTGGACGGGCGAATTGTATTTGGAATATCATCGTGGAACGTACACTTCCATTGCCAAAAACAAGCGCAACAACCGCCGTGCGGAATATTTGTTGCAAAATTTGGAAAAGTTGTTTGTTTTGGCAAGAAACAACGGTGTCGAATACCCAAGAAAGTGGTTTGCCGACGCATGGCAAACTGTTTTGACCAACCAATTTCACGACATTATCCCCGGTTCTGCAATAACGGAAGTTTATAACGTAACGGACGAAGAATACGCAAAATTGTTTGCGGAAGGACAACAACTGTTTGATAGCTGCACAAAACAATTGGCCAAAAAGTCTCCGCAAAAGAGTGTTTTGAATTTCAACAGCATGGTGTTGAGCGGCTACGTCGAACAAAACGGCGAGTTTGTGTTTGTGGACGGTGCCCAAGGAAACGGAATTTCCGTTGCAAATATAGTAGAAAGCAACCACTCTGTCAGCGTGGGCGAATATTGCGTGGAAAACCAATTCTACCGTGTGGAATTTGACCAAAACTACGATATTTCTCAAATTATCGATAAGCGTGTCAACAGAAGTTTGTTGTCGAAAACGGCAAAATACTGTTGCTACGAAGACTTGCCCAACATGTACGATGCTTGGGAAATTAGAAATTACTACAAAGAGAAAAAAATCGAAACGCAGTTTGTTGCGGCGGAAAACGTGCAGTTTGGCGGCAAATGCGGCAAACGCATCACCAAACGTGTGGGTGATTCTGTTATCACCACCGACGTTATGCTCTACGACTATATTGACCGTTTGGATTTTGACACGGTTGTGGATTGGAAAAATCCTCACTTGTTGTTGCGTGTGGAATTCCCCTTGGATATCAACTCTCAAACTGCCACTTGCGACGTGCAATTCGGTAACGTCAGCCGTCCCACAACGGCTAACACCAGTTGGGAACAGGCAAAATTCGAGTTTTGCGCGCACAAGTACGTGGATATCAGCGACGGCGACTTCGGTGTTGCATTGCTAAACGATTGCAAGTACGGCTATTCCGCACAAGATAACGTGCTTGCCTTGACGCTTATTAAATGCAGTTCATCGCCCAACGACTGTTTGGATATGTGTGAGCACAAGTTTACCTATGCACTGTGTTCGCACAGCGGCAGTGTGCAAAATAGCAACGTGTATCGCCATGCGTGCTTGTTGAACAATCCGTTGATTTTGTTGGACGGCCAAACTGACGGCACAAGCCAACTTGTATTGTGTAATGCCGATAACGTGATAGTAGATACCATCAAACTTGCCGAAGATAGCAACGACGTGGTTGTTCGCTTGTTCGAAAACGGCAACAGTGTCACAAATTGCCGTTTAACTTTCGGTTTTGATGTTGTCAAGGCATATAAATGCGACATGTTGGAAAACGTCACGGAAGAAATTGCCGTGAACGACGGTGGTGTCGATTTGACGTTGAAACCGTTTGAAATAGTAACACTCAAATTGAAATAATCAAAAAAAGGAAATAAAAAATGAAACTTACTTTTAGCCGTTTGCAAGACGTGAACGTGCATTTTGTGGAAAG
>CAZADD010000094.1:0-3924 GCA_964483825.1 uncultured Oscillospiraceae bacterium | reverse complement strand
ACAAAACGCAAGTTTTGTGGCAAAACGACAGTTTTTTAAACATTTTGCCGCAAGGTAAAATGTTTACTTCGTATAGTATATATTATTTGTAGTGATCACGCTAGTTATTCTAAGCCGTAAAGTCAAATAATTGTGTTAAGATTAGCCCAACAAACAAATTTTGGCATAACTTATTGACAAATATGCATACATATAATATAATCAAAATGTTAACATTTGTTTACAACAATTACAAACGGTCAAATTTTGCGTATGAGCAAATATTCGCACTAATCTAGTTACCAAAACAAAACTTCTGTTTGTGGCATTGCAATATACAAACAACGTGGCACCGTTCCACCATTTGCTATCTTGCATTAGTTTTGCAAGAACAAATACAATTCGTAAGCAAATATAAAAACTTGACATTGCAAGGTGCAACAAAAATAATTGCTTGCATTTAGACATTAACGAGGCCAATGCTTAATGAAATACTGTCAACATTGCGGCGCAGAATTGCACGACGAAGCTGTAGTTTGCTTACATTGCGGTTGCAAAGTGAGCAACCAGCATCAATCTTCAAACGTCAATAACACACTGGGAACAATCGCAAAAGTATTGATGATATTAACAAGTGTAAGCTGTGCGTTAATCGCATTTTTATTTCTTGTTTTAGCAGTTGCATTTTATGTTGCAGGCGAAATTCCTTCTCCATCGGACATTGAAGAACTCTCAGAACTTATTGGGCTGCTAATGTCTGTTGGACTGGGATGGACGGCATTTTTCTGCGCACTACCGCTTGCTTGGTGTATACCCATGACAGTAAGCGTGCACAAAAAACTCAACAATAAAGAACCAATCGGCACAGCACTGAAAGTTTGTACGTTGATATTTGTCAATCAAATTTCGGGAATTTTACTGCTTTGCATGGACAATTCTCGGAACAACCCTTGCTAACATCGACGCAAGTCGTCGTTTAGAAAAAACATAAAGGAAGGAGAACTCTAAAATGAAGTACTGTTCAAAATGTGGAGCAGAATTACTCGACGAAGCAGTAATTTGCCCATCTTGTGGTTGCGCGCAAGAAAACATCACTATAGGCGGCAGATTTAACAAGACACCATACGTAATCGCCATGATTTTCCTAATCATCGGGATCGTTGCTTATCTACCCGTTGGATTGCTTTTACTTGACGCAAGTGTAATATTTGCTTCCATACTGATTGCATATTCTGCACTAAACATTGCATTTGCAATTGCTGTAGGTGTACACCAGAAAAAAGAAAAACCCATGAGTACCGGTTTGAAAGTTTGTATTCTTTTGTTCGCCAACTTTATTTCCGGAATCGTTTTGCTTTGTGCTAAGGAAAAATAATTAAAATTTCACATCGACACCCGAAAAGTCCCCACTTCTTCGGGTGTTTTTGTTGCAAAATTTCTTAAATAAACTGGTCAACAACGATTCAAAACGTAAAACGATAAGTTAATAGCTGTCTTAATATGCAAAATTTTACAAAATAATACGACAAACAAAATTCACTTTTCAAAACAAGTATACGAATAATCGTACAAATAACACGTGACATTGCACCAATTTTTTTTTGCGTATACCAACAGCAAAAACTTAATATTAAACATTAAGATGACAAGTTTGCTCTGACAAGCAAATGGTTTGTAATAGATGGATTGGCTGTTATTGCAAGGTGACCTTTTGTACCGCCACAGCAGCATTACAGTCTTATTGAAAAGCAAAGATAGTATAACAACATTTAGCAATTGGTTAGAATACCTATCGAACTATCTAGCCCACCTATACAAACGGCTTCACAAAAGAGGAACAACAATATAACAGCACCGAAACGTAGCGCGTACGGGTTACGCAATTTTGTGAAATCAAAAAATACCGGTTGCTAACGAAAACTGTCCTGCGAGGCACCTCACAGGACAGTTAAAATCCAACTATTAAAAACTCTATTCAACATTGCACCCCGGCAATTGACATAGAGCCAAATGATTGGTGCAAAAGCCCCACAACACACTATTCTTCGTCTTCCGGCAAAGCCACGTTGTGATAAACGTTTTGAACGTCGTCGTTATCTTCCAACACATCCAACATTCTTTGGAATTTAACCAAGTTGTCGCCTTCCAAAGTCACCATCGTTTGCGGCAACCAACTCATTTCGGCAGAAACAAGATTGAGTCCTTTTGCAACGACAGCGTCACGAACTGCACCCACGGAAGCCGTGTCACAAGTCATTTCCACCATTCCGTCTTCCAACGAAACGTCATCGGCGCCGGATTCGATTGCCAACTCAAATGCACTGTCATCGTCTAAACCAACGGTATTTTCAGCAATGACAATTCCGCGTCTGTCAAACATATAGCTAACGCAATTTGTTTGACCGAGACTGCCACCGTTTTTATCGAATGCGCAACGAACGTCGCCAGCCGTGCGGTTTTTGTTATCCGTCAAGCACTCAACGATAACTGCGCTGCCGCCAATGCCATAGCCTTCGTACACGATTTCGATATAATCAACCGCCGAAAGTTCGCCGCTAGCCTTCTTGATGCTGCGTGTGATATTGTCGTTGGGCATGTTATTTGCCTTTGCTTTTTGAACAATATCGTAAAGTTTGCTGTTTGTGTTGGGATCTGCTCCGCCGGCTTTAACTGCAACTGCAATTTCACGGCCGATTTTTGTAAAAATTTTGGAACGAGCAGCGTCGCCCTTTGCTTTTTTATTTTTAATATTATTCCACTTGCTGTGTCCGGACATAAATTTTCCTCCGTATTAAATTATTTTTGAGATAGTTCGAAAACTTTATACATCAAAACGCTTCCTGCAACCGCAACGTTCAACGATTCAAAATTATTTTGCATCGGCAATGAGACCGTCCTGTCAACTTGACTTCTAGCGTATTCCGACAATCCGTTACCTTCATTTCCCAAAATCAACGCTACTTTATTGCTAAAAGTTGCGGAAAAAGCACTTTCACCGTTCATATCGGCCGCAACTTTTTCCACACCGTGTAAAACGCCAAAAACTTTTTCAATAGAATCCGCACTTTGAACGTTAACACAAAAGTGTGCTGACATTGCACTGCGCAATACCTTGGGCGAATACACGTCAACGCAACCTGCCGCAAAAACATCCGTAAAACCGCATGCCGCAGCAGTACGAATAAGCGTTCCAACGTTGCCGGGGTCTTGCAAACCGTCCAAAACCAAACAATTTCCTAGCGGAACAACCAGTTCGCTTTGTTTTTTTTCAACGACGGCAACAACACCCTGCGAAGTAACCGTATCGCTCAATTTTGAAAAAACCTTGTCGCTAACGACGATTTTATTTTCAAAATCGAATTGATGGCAAACACTTTCTTTAACAAACACTTCCAAAACGTGCGCGCCGTGCTTCAATGCGTCACAAACCAACCGTTCGCCCTCGATAAGATAACGACCGCTAGCCTTGCGAAACTTCTTTTCCAACAACTTGGCAGCTTCCACAACTTTGGGATTGTCTTGCGAAGTGATTACCATTTTTCGTTCTACCTCAAACAAGCAAAAGGAGCCTTTCGAAAAAAGACTCCGTATTTTGTTACTTCAAGTTTGCTTTTGCAGTTTCTGCAAGCTTTGCAAAAGTTGCAGCATCACTGACTGCAATTTCTGCCAAAGATTTTCTGTTCAAATCAATGTTAGCAACCTTCAAACCGTGCATGAATTTGCTGTAAGACAAACCGTTGGCACGTGCACCGGCGTTGATACGAGCAATCCACAAACTGCGCATATCGCGTTTTTTCAAACGTCTACCAATGTAAGCATAGTTGCCACTCTTCATAACCGCTTGACGGGCAATGCGGTAGTTGGTGGATTTAAGTCCGAAATAACCTTTTGCGGACTTCAAAATTTTTCTACGTTTTTTAATTGCTGTTACGCCTCTTTTAATTC
>CAZADD010000093.1:0-4079 GCA_964483825.1 uncultured Oscillospiraceae bacterium | reverse complement strand
TGTTGCCCAAGGATCCCAACGACGACAAAAACGTTATTTTGGAAATTCGTGCAGGTGCAGGCGGCGAAGAAGCGGCACTGTTCGCCAACGAAATTCGCAGAATGTACTATATGTTTGCGGAAAAGAACCGTTGGAAAATTGAAGAAATCGATATCGAGGAAAACGAATTGGGCGGCTTGAAAGAAGGCTCGTTCATGGTTGTGGGCGACGGCGCTTACAGCAAGTTCAAGTTCGAAAGTGGCGTGCACCGTGTTCAGCGTGTGCCCGATACCGAAAGTCAAGGCAGAATTCACACCAGCACTATAACGGTGGCGGTTTTGCCCGAAGCACCCGACGTGGATATCGAAATTTTGGATAAGGACGTTAAAATCGACACCTACCGCAGTTCCGGTGCGGGCGGACAGCACGTCAACAAGACGGAAAGCGCAATCAGAATGACGCACTTGCCCACGGGCATTGTGGTTAACTGCCAAGACGAACGCAGTCAAATCAAAAACCGCGAAAAGGCAATGAACATTTTGAAAAGCAAGCTCTACGACTACTACCAAACGCAAGCGGATGCGGAATATGCCGCCGCTCGCAAAAGCCAAGTGGGCACGGGGGACAGAAGCGAACGCATTCGCACCTACAACTTCCCTCAAGGCAGAGTGACCGACCACAGAATAGGACTGACGCTGTATTCCATCGATAACTTTATGAACGGTGACATCGGCGAAATGGTGGAAGCACTGAGACTTGCCGACCAAGCGGCAAAATTGCAATCTAACGACTAACGAAAAAAACGAGGACTTATATTATGAAAAAACTGTTTTCCGTGTTGCTTTTGAGCATTCTTCTTGTCGGCGCACTTGTATGTGTGGCCGCTTGTGATATCAGCCCCGAAGGACAACTGGTTTGCTACGTTCCGGACGGAGCGCCTACTCTTGCCGTTGCAAATATCATGGCAACAAAAAAAGTTGGCAATGCCGACATTCAAGTTAACGTAACCACCGGCAACGACGTTGTTGCAAAATGTTCCGCCGGCGAAGCGGATATGGCAGTGCTTCCCACAAATGCGGCAGTAAAAATTTGTTCCGAACGCGACGATTACCAATTGTTCAGTGTTAACGTCTACGGCGTGTTGTACGTTGTCGGAACGCAACAAATTTCTAGCCTTGCAGATTTGAAAGGCAAAGTTGTGCACAGCATCGGTGTGGGCAATACTCCCGAATACGTGTTCTCCAAAGTATTGGAAAACGCAGGCATTGCTTTCGAAAAGGAAGTGGACAGCGCAAAAGATAACGACACTGTTGGTATCAAGTACTACGACGACGCATCTTCCATTGTTCCCTTGATTGTTGCAGGACAAGTTGATTTTGCATTGATCGGCGAACCGGCAGTTACAAATCTTAAAGCAAAGGCCGCAACCAAAAACATTACCGTGTACACGTTGTTCGATTTGCAAACGGAATGGAAAAATGCCGTGGATAGCGACCAAGAAGGTTATCCGCAAGCCAGCATGATTGTGAAAAAGAGTTGGTTGCAAACGGAAGGTTTTGCAAAAGCTTTGGAAAAAACAATCAAGGCCAACAAACAGTATCTTTTGAACAACCTTGACGGCATCAACGAACTTATGCAAAGTTACGGCAGCAGTTTGAACGTTGCCTACACCAAGGAAGTTATTGAAAGTTGCAACCTTAACGTTGTTATGGCAAGCGATGCTAAGAGCGACATCGAAACGTATTTGAGTGCATTCCCCAAAGGATTTGTCGGCCAGTATTTGCCCGAAGGCAAGCTGAAAGACGGCGTATGCTATGAAGGATAATTGGAAAAAAATTGGCGTGGCAACGGCGAAAACCGTTGTTTTCGTTATTGTGGTATTGTTGCTGTGGTGGGCGTTTGCCGCCATTGCACAAAACGATTTGATTTTCCCTCAGCCGTGGGAAGTTTTGAAAATAACTTTCCGTCTGCTCGGGGAAGGAAAAACATGGAGAGACTTCGGAGTGACGCTTTTGCGAACGCTTGTTGCGTTTGTGGTATCCACGCTGTTTGCAATGCTGTTGGCGATGTTTTCGGCAACGTGCAAGGGGGCAAAACCTTTTGTCGATGCCGTCGTGTCGGTGCTTAGCGCAGTGCCTACCGCCGCAATAATTTTGCTGCTGATGATTTTGTTTTCATCCAAGACGGTGCCGGTAGTAGTTGCGTTTTTGGTGGTTTTTCCCGTACTGTACGGTGCTTTCCAACGCGAGATTTTCGGTGACGAACAACTGCTGGATGTGTGCGAAGTGTACAAGGTATCCACAAAAAACAAGGTTCGTTTTGTGTTTTTGCCGCAAATTTTGCACACCTTTTGGGCGCAGTGCCGCAACACGCTGTCGCTGTGTGTCAAGGTGGTTGTATCCGGCGAAATACTTGCCTTGCCCCGTTTGGGCTTGGGCAGAGATATCTATGTTGCAAAGGTAAATTTGGAAACGGCCCAAGTGCTTGCTTTGACGATTTTGGTGCTTGTAGTGTGCGGCGTTATCAATGCCGTTTTGGCGTTTGTGCAGAGGAAAACAAAATGGTGAAACTAACGAATTTGTCGGTAAAATACGGCGAAAACGTCGTTTACGACGGTTTTAATTTCCAATTTCCCCGCGGCATAAACGTCGTTTTGGGAAAATCCGGTTGCGGAAAAACAACGCTGTTGCGGGTTGTTGCAGGGCTGTTGCCATATAGCGGTGAATGCCAAACGGATGGCAAAACGGTGATGGTTTTTCAGCGCCCGTCGCTAGCACCCGTCAGCGTGTTCAACAACGTGAAAATGGTGGCAGACAGTTCGGACGAGGAAATAGAAAACGCACTCCAAAAGGCGGAAATTTTGCAAAAACGCAACCAAAACGCACGCAGTTTATCCGGCGGCGAACAGCAGCGTGTGGCGCTTGCAAGAATGTTTGCGGCCAAGGGGGACGTGTTGCTGTTGGACGAACCGTTCAGCAATTTGGACTATGGCACGAAAGCGTCGTTGCGCAACACTTTTTTGAACATGGTGCAAGATCAAACGGTTATTTTCGTCACTCACGACGTGGAAGACGCCGTTGCCGTTGCGGACAGAATCTATTTTTTGGACGGCCGTCCGTGTCAAATAACGCAAGTGGCCGATTTGTCCCAATCACGTGGCAATCGCAACGAATTCGACCAAGAAAGCAACGATTTGCGCAAAAAATTGCACGATTTGTTTGTCGCAAAAAACTAAAAACGCCGTGCGATTTCGAAAAAAACAAGAATGGGAAATAGAAAAACATACGCTTTGGGATGTGAACCCTAAAAGTTAGATACTCGTGGGGAATTAAGTAAGAATCAAAATTATAAAAGTGAATAGCGAGTTCGTAAACGGGAGTCCGATTTTTCGGACTCCATATATTTTTTCGAAAAGTAATTTGAAATTAAAAAATGACCTGAAGCGTACTAAAAGCCATTGAGAATTTATGTTTTTTATGTTATACTATAATTGTGATTTTTGAAATAGCGAGGAGGTTTTATGCTTATAAACGATAATCAATATTTAAGTGTAATCGAATCCATAAAAGCGGAAATATCCAAAGCGCAGTACAACGCAGCATTGCAAGTCAACAAAGAACTTACTTTGTTGTATTATCATATCGGTTGCATTATTAACGAACATAAATCATGGGGAAATAAATTCATAGACAATCTCGCCAAAGACATTAAACTCGCTTATCCGAACAGTACGGGATATTCAATAAGAAACTTAAAATACATGGCGAAATTTGCTTCCATCTATGACGAAGAATTTGTGCAACAGGCTGTTGCACAAATTCCGTGGGGACATAATGTTGTTTTGCTTGACAAAATATCTGACGTGTCAATTCGCAAATGGTATGTGGAAAAGATTATAGAAAACGGTTGGTCGCGAAATGTTCTCGTTCATCAAATAGAAAGCGGACTATACGAAAGACAAGCAATCGCACAAAAAATAGCCAACTTTGAAAATCTTTTGCCCGCGCCGCAAAGTGAACTTGCTCTGCAGACGATGAAAGATCCGTATGTGTTCGATTTTATTCCCTTTAAGGAAGATATGGTCGAACGAGATATTGAAA
>CAZADD010000092.1:0-4091 GCA_964483825.1 uncultured Oscillospiraceae bacterium | reverse complement strand
CGGCAAAATGTTTGCAAAACTGTCGTTTTGCTACAAAACTTGCGTTTTGTACTTCTAGTATGTAAAACGGCGGCGTTCGCACTCCTTGCAAGCAAAGTGCGAACTTCTTGTATTATAGCAATTTGCCACATTAATGTCAACGGAATGTTTTCGTCCGCACCTTAATGGTGTGTTCGGATTTTCGTCCGCCGCACCGTTAAATTTTGCTTACACTCACATTTGAAATAGAGTAGCGGCAATGGCGGAGTTGCGCCCATTTGGCCACGTCGTTAGTGCACAAAAATCATGTTTTTTAGGTGTGTAATTGCCCAAATTGGCAGTGTGCATAATTCAATGTTTCGCAGTAGGTGTATCATTTTGCATAGGCACGTGAACTTATTCAAAACAAAAATGCGTTGCAAATTGTGCAACGCATAAATATTGTTTGGTTTATTTTGTGCCGAACAATCTGTCGCCCGCATCGCCCAGACCGGGAACGATATAGTTGTTGGGATTCAACCCGCGGTCGACGGTCGCACAGTAAATTTGAACGTCCGGGTGTGCCTTTTGCAATGCTGCAATTCCTTCGGGAGCGGCAATCACGTGCATGCACTTAATGTGTTTTGCGCCGTGTTTTTTCAGCAAATCTACGGCTGCAATTATGCTTCCGCCTGTTGCAAGCATGGGATCCAACACCAAACAAGTTTTGTTTTGAATATCTTTGGGTAATTTGCAGTAGTATTCTTGCGGCTCGAAGGTGCTTTCGTCACGGTACATGCCGATGTGTCCTACCTTGGCAGTGGGGAACAACGTGTGCACGCCGTTAACCATGCCCAGCCCTGCACGCAAAATGGGGATAATTGCAATGGAGTTTTCCGCAATTACTTGCTGTTTTGTTGTTTCCATGGGCGTTTCTACTTCCGTTTCCACGGTGGGAATATCTTTGAATGCCTCGTAGGTTAAAAGTACGGAAATTTCTTCAATTAACTCCCGAAATTGCTTGGTATCGGTGTTCTTGTCGCGCAAAATGGCAACTTTGTGTGAGATAAGTGGGTGTTTGATAACGTTAAGATTCATAATTTCTCCAAAAAAATAACGCTTTGCAAGTAAATACAAACAAAGCGTCATCAAGTATTTAGAAAGGGCAAAAAAGCACTTCTACCGAGTGTGAAAATTGTTGCAATTGTCTTCTCGCGTTGGCCATAGTCCCCTCCGTTGCAAGTATTGTACACCAAAACCGCCAAATCTTCAACTGTTTTAAGCAAATTTGCCATTGTTTTATTTTTTTTCTTGTGATATACTGTAAGCAACACTTGAAAACAATTTAGAGGTACGTATGGCAAAGCAAAAGGAAGGGCGAAAATTTTCTCGCAAGCTTGCAATTTTGTTAATAATTCTGGCTGCAATTGGTTTGGTTGTGGGGATTTTCGGAATTCGTGCGGCAATTCACCAAAAGTCGCCTTCTGAAGGGTACGGTGAGTATTTGTTCGATGGCGGCAGTGCAGCTTTCAATTTGGACCAGTTTCCGTCGTTAGTTATTGACGAAAATGCCGAAGAATTGAAAATAATGCAAATTGCCGATCCGCAAATTAAATTCGGATCGTTTCCAAATAGAGATCGCAAAACAATGAAGTTGCTGGAGCGGGCAATAAAGGCGGAAAACCCCGACTTGTGCGTAGTTACTGGCGACTTGACGCTGTCTGTTTTCACGTATGATGCATTCAAGTATTTTGCCGATTTCATGCAGAAATTGGATGTAAAATGGGCATTTATCTACGGAAATCACGATTCGCAGTTTGATTGTAGCAAGTATACCATTTGCAATTTGCTAAAAAGCTACGACAATTGTCTGTTCGCGGTGGGGCCGTCGGATATCTACGGCGAAAGCAACTACCTGGTGAACGTTTTCAAGGGCGAAAAGAAGGCGGAAAATCTTGCTTATTCTTTGGTAATGCTGGATAGCGGCATGTATCCCGATTCCTCTTCGGCAAGTTTAAGCGATTGGGTGTACGATTGGATACATCAAAGTCAAATGGATTGGTACACTTGGGCAATTGACGGCTTAAAGAACGTGAATCCCGGTATTCAAACGAGTATGTTTTTCCACATGCCGATAAAAGAGTTTGCCAACATGTACTACTTGCGAGAAGTGCAAGAGGGGAGAGACGTTTCCAGTGTTGTGAAGGCGCAGCTACCAAACGTCGAAATTCGCAACGTGAGCGGTGTGGTGTGCGAAACGGAAAAGAGTGCAAGCGAATGCGTTTTTGGCGATGACGGCTACACTGTGGGCATTTACTATCAAGGCAATGCGGAAGACGCAACCGATCATCCCAACGTTTTTCAGTACGTAAAAAATTCCGATTGCACAAAGGCTATTTTTTGCGGACACGACCACACAAACACGCTGAAAGGCTACTACGACGGCATCTTCTTGGGCTACGGTTTGTGTTGCGGTTACCACACCTATCCCTATTTCAACAAATCGTGGTTCGGCACCGAATGGTTGGGGCTTGCCGATAAGGCGCAGTACAACGGTTCTCTTTGGCAAGACGAAAACGGCAACGTTTTGGAAAAGGGCGTTACGGTTATTTCAGTATCACTGCAAACGCAAAATTACGGCGATTTGACCGTGAACGATAAGGGGGCAAGCCAGTTTCCCGATTGACGTTTCAAGGTTCCGAAAAGTTTTGTGAAGTACGGCAACTGCCCCGAATAACAAAGACGGTTGTTTGCTGTTTTGCTATTTAGGTTATCAACAGCGACAAATCGAAAACAATCTACAATTTTGCGTGAATTTTGCGTTTTATTGCACAGCACGCATGCGTTTAATGCGACAACAGAGATGTTTTGGCTTGTATTTCGTTTTGTTGCATTTGTATATCACGGCAATATGCGAAAATTGTGTGAAAGTTCGGCACTGTCATTCGTTACTTTTTTTGAAGGCAAAAAGTAGGGTGTTTCAATGCGTTTTTGCATCAATCAACCGTTGGTTGAGTGAAAAGTAGCCGTTTGGTTGAGTTGTTTCAACCGATAGTATGGGCAAAAAATGTGTGAACGGGTGTAAAATGTATTCACAAGCAAGCCGAAAGCGCGCATGGCGAGTTTGAATTTATCGTTGCAAAAGCAACAAAACAGGAGAAATAGAATGAAAGAAAGTTTTGGACAAAGATTTCAACGTTTGCGCAAGAGTGCAAATTTAACACAAGAAGACGTTGCAAACAAATTAAATATAACGGCACAAGCCGTTTCGAAGTGGGAAAACGACGTGTCCGCACCGGATATTTCCGTGCTCTGCGAATTGTCGGAAATCTTGAACGTGTCGTTGGACGAATTGATGGGCAAGGAATCAGGTGCCGTTCGTTTGGTGCCTAATCAAGTAAAACCGGAAAAATTGTTCTTGCGCATTCGTGTGCTGTCATCCGATGGCGACAAGGTTAACGTTAATTTGCCGTTGTCCTTGGTACAAACACTGACGGTTAACGGTGTTGAAATGCCCAAAATCAACGGCAACGACCTTTTGAAAGGCATTGACCTCAAGCAGTTGTTTGCGTTGGTAGAACAAGGCGTAATGGGCAAGCTTGTGGAAGTGCAAAGTGCCGACGGAGATACTGTCGAAATTTGGGTGGAATCTAATGAAAATTAGTATTTGTGATTGCAAAAAGCGTTTTGTCATTCGTTTGCCGCTATCCTTTTTGAAAAGTGGTTTGGTGTGCTCCGCATTGAAAAAGAACATGGGGCTGCCCACTGCACAAAGTGAAGAGTCGGAAGACGAATGTTTGTTTCAAGACGAAGATTTGCAAGAGATTGAAACGGAACGACGTGGTGAAAATGCGGTGTGCCAACCGGACGAAAAACAAAAACTTGCACCTACACCTGCGTTCATGAAAGAAATTTACGCCGTTTTGCGTCGTTGTGTGAAAGAAAATGGACATTTTGTCTTGCTGGACGTGCAATCAGGCGACGGAGAAAAGGTAAAAATTACAATTTAACACAGCACCAAGCACAAAAAAAAGGAAGGCTCAAATCGAGCCTTCCTTAATTTTTAGCGTTTAATTACTTGTTTGCCAAGTTTTTGTACTTTTCAACTCTTGCCTTTGCGTCGCATTCGGATT
>CAZADD010000091.1:0-4208 GCA_964483825.1 uncultured Oscillospiraceae bacterium | reverse complement strand
TGCGAATAACGGCGTTTTTCTTGCTCATGTTGGTGACGCCGATGGAAAGCACGATGGTAACGACCGTTGCCAATCCTTCGGGAATGGAAGCAACGGCAAGCCCGATTGCCACCATAAAGCTATCCAAAATAACTTCGGGATCGAACCCTTTCAAAATAAGGTTGAATGCAAAAATAACTGCACAAATACCAATGACGATGAACGTCAAAATTTTGCTGAGCGATGCCATTTTGATTTGCAACGGAGTTTTTTCTTCCTTTGCCGTGTTCAAAACGTCGGCAATTTTGCCCATTTCCGTTTGCATGCCGCAAGCAACTACGATTGCTTTGGCTCTGCCGTAAACGACGGTGCCGCCCAAGTACAGCATATTTTTGCGGTCGCCCAAACCGACTTCGCCGCTCAAAACGTCACTGTGTTTATCCACCGGGACGCTTTCGCCCGTCAAGGCACTTTCTTCCACTTTTAGGCTGGCACATTCCAAAATGCGGCAATCGGCAGGGATGCTGTCGCCTGCTTCCAAAACGATAACGTCGCCCACAACCACTTCTTGGCTTTTCACATGGACGACAACGCCGTCACGCAACACTTTGCACGTTGCTTCCGTCATGCTTTTCAGTGCTTCGATGGCGTTTTCGGCCTTGCTTTCCTGCACGACGCCCAACACGGCGTTAAGCATAACTACCACGGCAATGACGATAACGTCTGCAAAGCTTTCCCGTTCGTTGGCAGGGTTAGAATTGTTGATTATCACCGTCACCAAGCTGATAAGTGCCGCAACCAACAGCACGATTATCATCGGGTCGGCAATTTGCTTCAAAAACTTCACGATCAGCGGAGTTTTTTTGCCTTCTTGCAATTTGTTGGGACCGTTCTGTGCCAGTCTTCTTTCCGCCTCGCTTGCGGACAGTCCGTCTACCGACGACGCAGCGTCCCGCAAAACTTCTTCGGCGTTTTGTAAATAACTTTTCATATTCACCTCTTTCATTAAAAAAACTCACGCAACCAACTAGATAAGGTTGCGTGAGTCTCATTCATTAAAACAATGCCAGACGGTTTTCCCGTCGGTTGTTGGCAATTGTTGCGCCTTGCGGCGTAAATTACTCCCCCACGATGTGCTCGAAATTCGAGCGTGAGCCAATACTTTCGGTTGCCGAAACAACCGTGGGTTTATTGTAAAAGATTTGTCGTAAAAAGTCAAGAGGTTGCCCAAAAGTTTTCACGCATTGACTTTGTCAACGAATTGCGAAAAGATTTGTTATGTCGGCTATTTTGCTATACAAAATATTTGAAATGAGCGGTGATTTTGTTGTCCGACACAATTTTTTGCAATTAACTATTGACTTTTCATGCATTGACTTTGCCGTGGCAAGTGGTATAATGTAGCGGTGCAATATTGCGCAAAGGAAAAGTAAACAATGCAAATTCCCGAAAAAACCTTTCTCACGTTGCCGTGCACGCTGTCCGAAAGCGACTTCGAACTTAACGGCGAAGTGAAACCGCTAAAAATTATGCAACTTATGCAAGACGTGGCAACTGCCCATGCCGAAAAACTTGGTGTGGGTTGGCAAACCTTGAACCAAAACGGCAAATTGTGGGTGCTTTCCAAGGTAAAAACGGAATTTTTTCAACCCGTCACAAGGCAAACGCCGCCGTTCACTTTGTACACTTGGCCGCTGGAACCCAACAGGTTTTATGCCGAAAGGTGTTTCACTGCCGCAAAGGGTGACGAGCTGCTGTTTTCCGCCACTTCGCTGTGGTCAATGATAGACCGTGACAGCCGAAAAATGGTTTCCGCAGCGGTTATGAACGATTTCTATCACGGCGAATATTCTGCCGTTACGGCCGATACAAGCAGCACGTTTCAGCGTGTAAAGCAAGGTGCGGAATTTGAGTTTTGTTACGAAAAAAACGTGCGTCGCAGCGATTTGGATAGAAACGGGCATGTCAACAACACCAACTACGTCACCTTTGCCGAAGACGTTCTTTCTGCTAGCGAACGCATCCGTGCAATGGAAATAACCTACCACAAAGAACTGAAACTCGGTGATGTTGTCAAGGTGTTTGCGCATCGCACCGAAAATTCCGTTGCGGTGGTGGGCACAAGAGAGGGTGAAACCTGTTTTACCGCGGTGTTTTCGCTTGCGTGAAATTTTTGGCGTTGTGCACTGTAAATTGTCGCAAACGGTTTGAGATTTTAACAAATTTGTGGTCCAAACAAAAAACCGCTTCAAATTTATGGCAACAATGCCGTTTGTTAAAGTTTTGGGGAACAAAACGAAAAACAACAGCCGCACAATGGCCTTTTGCGTGAAAGATTCAAAAATACTTGTAATAGTGCGTTTTACGCATTAAAAAATAGCAAAGGCTTTTGTGTTTGTTTTGCAACTGCGGCCTCAAAAAAGTTATAGTATCGAGGCATGAACGATAAAATAACACGACGTTGCCCCAACGGCCGATAAAACTGGCTTTTGCGGTCAACGTTAGACGTTGAATAAAAAAGTTCGCAACTAGTGCGAACTTAAAAAAGATTATTCTTCTTTGTAACCGAAGTAGGAGGCAACGTGGGCGAAACAATCGAACAGTCTGTCAATTTCGTCGTCCGGCATTTTTTGCATCAGTTTGCCCAACTTTCTGTTAATTTCCGAATCGAATTCCGAAATGGTTTGCAACCCTTTTGGGGTGATTTTTGCAAAAATCTTTCGGCGGTTTTTGTCGTCGACAATGCGTTCTACCATTTCAAATTCGCAAAGCGCATCCACAACCTTGGTGAGTTGTTGGTTGCTCATGCTCAATTCCTTTGCAAGGTCAGACATGGTCAGCTGTTCGCTTTTGTTCAGCACGAACAGGCAAGTTAGTTGCGTCATGGAAATGGGCACGTCTTTGATGGATACCAAATGCCTAAAAACCTGCCTTAAACGGGGATAGTAGGCAATGATAAGTTCGGTAATGTCGGAAATACTTTTACTCATAGTGGTTCACCGTGAAAATTTTGTCACAATAGTGAAATTCGCTTTTGTGCGTTGAGTTTTGGGGTTGTTGGCGACGACTTTTTGCAAAATTGCCGTTTTCGTTGCAAATACGTGAATATTGCGTAATTCGTTGCGAGTGCCGCCCTGTTCAAGGCTAGCCGCCGCAAAATTCGCGTTTGAGATAATGCAAAAAGGCACGTTACTTGCACTTTTTGTATTATATAACTTTTCACGCCAAAAGTCAACAATCAACTTCGCCGCAAGAGAACAAAATCAACTTTTTTTAGCTTTTGAAATTTCAAAAGTTTTGTGCTTGCATATTTGTTCGTTTTGTTGTAAACTGTAGAAAACGACGGAGAGGAATACTTATGAATAAGGCTGTTGCGGTTGTTGGAATGTGCGGTTCGGGTAAAAGCGTTTTGTGCGATTATTTTTGTCAACTCGGTTGGCAAAAAGTTTATTTCGGCGGCGTCACAATGACGGAACTGAAAAAATCCGGTTGGGAAATCAACGAACAAAACGAACGCAAAATGCGCGAGCACTTGCGTGCAACCTGCGGAATGGGCGCATTCGCAATTTTGCTGAAACAAGAAATTTTGCAAAAACTCGAACAAACCAACGTCGTTTTGGACGGCTTGTACAGTTGGTCGGAATTTTTAATTTTGAAAGAATTGCTTGGTGAAAAATTGATTCTTGCGGCGGTGGTAACCGATTGCAGCGTGCGCAAACAACGCCTTGCAACAAGAAAAATTCGCCCATTGACATCGGATGAAGTGGATGCACGGGACAAGGCGGAAATTGAAAACTCCGAAAAGGGCGGCCCCATTGCAAAGGCCGACCACTACTTTATCAACAACGGCACGGAGGCGGAATTGCGTGCCCAGTTTGAAACATTCCTTTCCAACTTGAACTAAACGGCACAAAGTGCCACAAAACAACAATAAATTCTGCGTGACAATCCGTTCACGCAAACAGGAGGCTTCGATATGAAAACTTACGAAGTGGACTTACACGGCTACAAAGCTCAACTACCCATCATTCCTTTGCCCACCGGTGTTAACATTGCGTTTTTTAACCTTCACGGCAACGTGGAAATGACGGAACATTGCGGCAAGGAACTTGCCAAAATGGTGGCCGATTGCGACGTTTTGTTGACGGCGGAAAGCAAGGGATTGCAACTTACACACGTCATGGCAAGGGAACTTGGACACAAATTCTACGCCGTGGCACGCAAATCGC
>CAZADD010000090.1:0-4410 GCA_964483825.1 uncultured Oscillospiraceae bacterium | reverse complement strand
TCGACAGCTCTTTTGGGACACCCATTTATCCATTCCCACCCGTGGTCGTGTGGAAGAAAGTGATCGTGAAACGTATTTTGGTGAATATAATCTCTATTTCTAACAACGTTACCTTTTTCGTCAAACCAACGACTTTGAATTTTTTCTCCATTTACGTACAAATCGTACCTTGCGTTTGGTTTAGCTCCTTTTGTGGGCAAATCCCCACTTCTGCCATCAACTCTTTCAACTGTTCTATTTGGTACACCGCCTGCACCCATCGTGCTTTCCTCCTTTAATTCCACATTATAAACTGTAAGAAAAAAATAAATATTTTGCCTTGCATTAGGCCGTTTGCAAAACTGGCGTTTTTGTACTACATGTCTGTAAAACGGTGGCGTTCGTACTCATTGCAAACAAAGTTCGAACTTCTTGTATCATGCAATATTGACAAACTAATTTTAATCAGTTCTTACATTTGCATTATATCATAAGTATTTTGGCGAATGCAATACTCGCTGTCAGTTTTTTTTAGAACAACAAATGCCAAACATTGGAGTAACAGCCACTCTTTGGGGACGCATACAAAAACATTTCGCAATAAAATATCTTTCACGAACAAGAAATTGTGCCGCGATACGTTTAACAAGACGGCTAAACGCTCGACTTGTTCTAACATTAATCCACACCAATTAACAAAAAAATGCCCATGCTTTTGGCATGGGCACGGTTATTGAAAAACTAATCGTAAAGTTTGGAAACGGGCAAATCGGTGTAGACACGCTCGATTGCTTCGGCAAACAGTGACGCAATGGATACAACTTGAATTTTTTCGATGGCTTTTTCCGGCGGAAGAGGGATGGTATCCAACACCACAACCTTTTGCAAAACACTGTTTTGCAACCTTTCGATGGCGGGGCCGGACAGCACTGCATGGGTGCAGCAAGCAACAACTTCCTTGGCACCGTTATCCATCAACGCTTTGGCACCTTGGCAAATTGTGCCGGCGGTATCGATCATGTCGTCGATCATAAGGCAAGTTTTGCCCTTTACGTCGCCAATGATGTTCATAACTTCCATAACGTTGGCTTTGGGACGGCGCTTATCGATGATGGCGAGAGGTGTATTGAATTTTGTTGCCAATGCACGGGAACGGGAAACGCTGCCCATATCGGGGCTTACAACGGTGAGATCGTCAGGCAAACCTTTTTGTGTGAAATGTCTTGCCAAAACTGGCATACCCATAAGGTTATCAACCGGAATGTTGAAAAAGCCTTGCAATTGATTGCTGTGCAAATCCATTGTTAAAACTCGGTTTGCGCCTGCGGTTTGCAACAAATCGGCAACCAACTTGGCGGAAATGGGATCACGGGCACGAGCCTTGCGATCCTGACGGGCGTATCCGAAATAGGGAATAACCGCTGTTATTCTGCCGGCAGACGCACGCTTCAAAGCATCCAAAATAATAAGCAAATCCATCAAGTTTTCGTTAACGGGGCTGCACGTAGATTGAATGACAAATACGTCGCAACCGCGAACGGTTTCTTTGATGGAAACGGACGATTCGCCGTCGGAAAAGCGAGTGACTTCCAACTGTCCCAAAGGCAAATCCAACTGGTTGCAAATATCTTGCGCAAGTTTTCTACTTGCATTACCTGCGAAAATTTTTATTGTGCCGTGTGTTTGATTAAGCATGATGACCTCCGCTCCGCAAGTTCTGTTTTAATTTTATAATTTACGGCGAAAAGTGTCAAGCAAAACACCCGTGGCGCACGGCGAAATTTGAAGAATAATGTCAACCGACAAATGCAACACACGTCGCAGTACCGTTTTGTGCTCAAAGAAAGTAATTGCCGCTACATTATTTTTGAAACGTTTTTACTGTTGCATGGGAAAAACCAACTTGCAGTTTTGGACGGCAACCGCAACGGTGGATGCACCATACTTGGCAAATATCTAACCTGAATTGGTTGCATGCATCTGTGGAAGACGGTAGTAGAATAATGGAATGCAAGTTGCTCGACACGGTAGCATTCGTTTGCGAAAAACGA
The DNA here is from genome assembly GCA_964483825.1 of uncultured Oscillospiraceae bacterium. Taxonomy (GTDB): domain Bacteria; phylum Bacillota; class Clostridia; order Christensenellales; family CAG-314; genus Fimimonas. The sequence goes on along the minus strand of CAZADD010000090.1, from coordinate 2,380 downwards.
CTACGTTCCGTGGCAAAAATTCCAAAATGTGCAAATTTTTTGCGCATTTTGTCGCAAAAAAGTGCCTACGTAGCAAATAATTGTGAACACGGCAAGTTTTTTGCAACAAAAAAAGGATGCCGCCAAATTGTGGAAACTTCAACGAGCACCCATGTGATTGTTAACGAAAAACCTGTTGTTGAAAGTTGTTACAAAACGGTGTGTCTTGCAAAATATACGCAACATCGAATGTGAATACACAGCAAAAACAACCCCATTACTTGCCGTTGTTTTTCCAATTTTGAATTATTTCCAGCAGCTTGGATTTGTACGTTATACCGCCTTGCGACGGCGTGCCTTCCACAAAACACAACGGCGGATACACAACACACCACCAGTTGTTGCCGCTACCGCTGCCCAGTTCAATGATAAGTGCGTCGTACACGCCGGCTTCCAACGTCACACCGTTGTAGCAACGGTCGGGAAATTGTTCTTCGCAAAGTTTAACCGTGGCAACGTAGTTCTTTCCGTTTTCACGCAAGACGGAATCGCACACCGTTTTGATGCCGCGCAACTGCTTGTTCACAATTTTCATTGCCGCCGTTTTGGACGTAGCTTCAGTCAAAAAGGGTGCAAGATATTCCACTACCGCATTTTTGACGACGTATTTAACATTTTGGTCTTCGGCGGAATTGCTATCCGCACGAATATGTATACGCAAAAAATCCGTTTTGGACGACTTTTGGGGCATGGCAGCCACCACGGCAACAATTATCAGCAAAACGGCCACAACCGCCAACACTTTTTTCATTTTTTTACCTCGAACAAACTGTTGTTGATTGAATTTTCCCCAGCCTGCGGGGTAAAAAAACAAAAACAAACGGACAACAAAGTAAAAATTGCCCGTTTTGTGTCGAATGCGATGTTCCGCATGATTAAATTTTTGCCTTTGAGTCCACGCAAAAGTTATTGCACATCAAATTTTTAGTTTGGATAGGTTGTGCACAAAAAGGTTTTGAAACCGCCGCTACGCAACTTTTTAACTGCCTTTTGCGCTTCTTTTTTGTTGTTGAACGGCACAAAAAAGGCACTTCCGCTGCCCGTCATGCAACAGCGCAGTGAATTTTGACGGCAAAAAGACAAATAGTCGGCGGCAAAACCGTCGTTGAAAGTTGCGGCACGTTGCAAACCGTTGCACATTGATACTTGCGACAAATTGCAGCTTTGTAACAATGCCAACAGTTGTTCGTTATCGCACGACTCTCCGCCAACCTCATCGAAACGCGCGTAGATATCCCCGGCAAAAAGCTGTTTGTCGAAAACGGTCACTGCAAAGAAAAGCTGCTCCTTCAAACGGAAAAATCCCAAATCGTCACCCTTGCCCGTCATGCGAGCCAAGCCGCCATGCAACAAAAAGTTGACGTCACTGCCCAAACTGGCGCACAAAGCGTGCACTTCTTCACTTTTGACGTCCATGTCATGCAACTTGCACAAACAACGCACAACGGCAGCGGCATCGGCAGACGAGCCACCCATACCGGCGGCAATCGGAATACGCTTTTTGATGCGGACATTGCACCCTTTTGTGCCAAAAACACAGCAAAATTTGCTTGCCGCCTTGTAAGCAACGTTGTTTTTGGGTTCTATCCCTTTGCAACCGCGCACCACAACTTTTGCGTCCCTGCGCAAAGTCACCCACACCGTGTCGTGGCAATCCACGGACACGGCAACGCTATCGATAGGATGAAATTCCCCCGACTTTTCGCCAACGTTCAACGACAAATTTATTTTTGAAAAAGCAAAATCCTTCATTAACTGCTCCGTTTGTGCACAATTCCACCAACACACCCGTCTTTATGCGAAAAACAATAAGTGACGACTTGTGCGTGCATTGTAACTAACTGTTTGGCTCAATGCAGTGTTTCCACGCACTACTTTTAGCCATAAAAATCGACAGCACACGTTACATTATATCAAATTTGAAAAAATACTCAAGATATATTAACGCTTTTTACTGAAGATTTACAATAGATTTGTTAAAAAAGTTGATAAACCTACCCGAAATAGTAAACGAATTTATTTATATAGGTTTGTCAACCGTGACAAACCTATTTTTTATTTTCATTCAAGAGGTACACGCAATGAACAAAACCGCCAAGCAGTAGCACCCCAACTTGTTATTTTCACAATCAAACTGCCTTTTTTTACACGCAACCGTCGTTTACGCATCAAGAGACACAAACGACTACACAAAGTTGATTCTTCGAACGCACATGCAGATAACAAAATTGTTTTTTCCAACGTTTAATGACAAAATTGGCAACATTTACCTATCCATTTGTCAAACCAATGAACAACTGCACATGTGTACAGTTGCGCATATGCAAGTTTTTGCACTGCT
>CAZADD010000089.1:0-4481 GCA_964483825.1 uncultured Oscillospiraceae bacterium | reverse complement strand
GTCCGTCAAGTGCCTATAAATAATACCATTTTAATTGTTTGGTGTCAATTATTTGTACGCAATTTTTTTATATTTTTTGAACATTTTTTTGAAAGTGAATATTCAATGAGAATTCAAAGCAACGATAGTGTTGTGAAAAGAATGTGTATTTAGATTCTCATTGAAAATTCACGAAAAAAATATTTGCGTACACTGCAAAATACAAGGTGTCAAAACGTTTTCGACGTGGTGGAACAGTCAATACAACACGCAATCCGCCGTTTTTCAAAGAATAAGACGCTTTTTGCGTGCCGAAACTTAACAAACCGTAATTGCAACGGAAGAAATTTGCCGTTTTGTTCAAATTGTGATACAATTCTTTTGTTAGTGCACACGTTGGCTTACACAATTCCGCACGGCGTTGCACAAATCAACACATTGGACCATTTTTGTTGTTCAGTTTTGCCGTTTTTGTTGGTATAATCTACGTGTAATATCAAGGAGGAACAAAAAAATGAACGAATTTGACAAGGCTTATGCCGAAAGTATTGCAAAAGACTACGCATTTCCCCAAAAAGCGGGATCCAAAGTGGTGGCACTGAAAAAGTTGGACGGAAAAGTTCGCCGCCCCGCACTTATTCTTACTTGGACGTTGGGCATCGTTTCCACGTTGTTGTTGGGCGTTGGAATGTGCCTTTCCATGAACGTTATCGGCGCAGGTACCCCCGTTCACATGGGCATTGGTATCGCCGTGGGACTTTTGGGGATTGCCGGTGTATCGGTTAACTATCCGTTGTACAAAAAGGTTTTGAAAGCAAGAAAGGAAAAATACGCCAACGACGTTATTGAATTGGCAAAAAGCATCATCGAGTAACAATGGCGACGGAGGGCGTTGGGGATGAACAAAAATCAAAGCAAATATTTTAATACAGCAAAATTGATGAACGACGCCCTCATTTTGTTGTTGGAAAAGAAAGATTTTGAGTTGATAACGGTGAAAGACGTGTGCGAAAAAGCAGGCGTCAACCGTTCAACGTTCTATCTTCACTACGAAACCATGGACGATTTGTTGAGCGAAACGTTGGAAAACATCAACAAATCGTTCATTCAAAAATTCAACGAGGCAGACGTTCCGAAACTTAATTTGCAAACAAACTCGTTGGAAGAATTGGTGTTGGTGGATGAAAAACGCGTGATACCGTTTTTGGAATTTGTGAAGGAAAACATTCACGTCTACAAGGCGTTCAGTTTGCACCCTGTGCTTTTCGACGTTCGCAAAATCTACCAATCCGTGTTCGACGGAGTGTTTCGTCCCATTTTGTCCCGTTTCGGTTTTACGGAAAAGGAAAGCCGCTATATGATGGAGTACTACTTCAACGGCATGCTGGCGTTGGTTATGAAGTGGGCTGCCGACGGTTGCAAAGAGGACGTTTCGGAAATTTGCCGTTTGCTGATGCTTTGCGTGCGGCCGGTTTTGAATTGAGAGGTTTTATGAATCTTTACCAAAAGTACAAAAATCTTCCAAAAGAAAAGAGGGGCGTTGTTAGCGTAACCCTCACTTTTGCTTGCGGTATGGCGTGGTCGGTTATCAAACTGTTGTTGGGTATCTACCAAAATTCCGGTTTTTTGGTGGCCTCTGCGTTTTTCACGATGTCGCTGGCCGTATCGAAAATGTTTTGCCTTGTGGGCATCATCAAACATCAAAAACGGTATGTAAGGTGGACGCATGTGCTGTCGTCGCTGTTTATCGTTTTGGGCGGCGCGTTCTACGGCGTGTATAATTTGCGGCTGGTGAACGGTCACACGGCAGCCAACTACGGGCTGATTCCGTCAATTGCGATAGCTGCCGTTTCGTTCACGCTGTTCGTCAAAGCCGTGGTGGTGTTGTTCCGTGATAAAAAACAAGACGACTACCATCGAAATTTGAGAATTTTGTCATTGATTGGCGGATGTGTGGATTTGGTGCTGACACAAATGAGCTTGTTGGCGGTGCAAGAACCGGGAATGAATCAGGCTTATAATTTTTACATTGCATTCGGCGTTGCAATTTTGACAGTCGCATTGGGCATTTATTGCTTGATTGCTCCGTTTTCTCCAAAACAGCAACAAGGTGACGGTAGCGACAACGACTTGGACGTCTAGATTGAAGTATTCATTAAAAATCTAATATTTCTGAAAGATTTCAATGCAAACTTTGCAAGGAGGTACTGTGATGTTCGATGAATTTAACATTGTTGTCACTTGTAACATATCCGGTGTTTTGAAGTACCACGTTATAATCGATGGCAAAGAAGTCGGGCAAATAAAAGATAAAGGCCATTTGTGCTTGACCTTGCCCAAAGGCACTCACACTATTTTTTTTAAGAATTGGGTCGGAAAAACGTCTAAGACTACATTTGACGTGACGACGGAAGATCTTGAAATCAATTTGAAGCGAGTGTTTGGAAATAAAATAACAATAAAACCGTTGACTTTTGAAACGGCCACAAAATTTAGTAACGAAATTGAAGATTACTACTCCAATTATTATAATATTAGGCAAGTAAAGATATTGGGAATTAGAACTGTCGAAGAAACAAACGGCTTGGCAACCTACAATTATTCAATCTATTCTCTTTTGGTAATATTCAAAAACGGACGGCAACAAGTTTTGGAAGTAAGAGATAATTCTAAAAGATTTGAACTTCTTGTGCCGTACATCGAGAAAGAAGACGAAAAATAGGCTTTGTGTGGAAGTGCACCGTTGATGGGTGCCAATGTTTTGTATTTTGCTTTAGTTATTGTGCCCAAAGTGCTAAAAATGTTTTTGTTAACATAATAAAATGTTTTTTTGTGGGGAAATTATGAAAAAAGAAGAATTAAAAAATATCAAAGAATACCAGCACCTAAAATTGAACGTTATCGTGGGTGCAATTGCAATGGCGTTTTATATCGTTTGTGTGTCGTTAACAACAATAATTTTGTTGCCATTTGACGGTGAGTTGAGCAAAGGTGCTGTCACCGTGATAATTTTTGTTACTGTTTTCGTGTTTGCCATGATCGGTCCGTTCGTGTGCTACTATGCAGTCAAATTGCTCAAAATAAAGCGGCATGCAACCGACTACCAAATTGTCGAAGCGAAAGTGTCAACGTCTTATCTCGCTTGGGGAAGCATCTTAAGATGTGCTGCATACTTGCAAGGCAACGAAGAACCGATTGATTTCAATGTGTACGTGCGTATGTATGAACACGGCGTGGAAATAAAAAACGGAGACGTAGTACAACTTTGGTATAACGAAGCTAACGGACGCGCGTTGTATGATTCAAAAAAATAGTGCAGTATATTTCAACAAAAAAACTCCGTCACACGGCAAGTTGTGTGACGGAGTTTTGTGTTTTTGTCGCAAAAAGCAGCAAACGTTGTGAAGTTTCGTGTTCAAAAAGTTTTGTCGTAAGTAATGCGTGCATTTTCCGCACAAATTATTTGCAGCACTTCTTCCAGCTCCGAGATGTTTTCAAAACTATTCCAGTTGTAAAATGTCAAGTGAGTTTTTTGTTTGCAAAAAGTTGCCGCATCGATAAATGCGTCGTAGTTGGCGGCGTACATGTCGTCGAAAATTTCCGCCATTTTTTCAAGCAACAGTTTTTTGCTGTGTAAAACGGCACAGTCAATCACATGTTTTTTCATTCGTGGAACCTCAAAATTGAAAATGTTGAATAGTGGTCGCTCGTGTAGAAAATCAGCCAATCGGAAGAAAACACAATTCTTTTGGCATTGCGGTTTCCGCCGCGGTAGTCTATGTCGCATTCCGTGTATGTTCTGCCGCTAGCGGTGGGCAAGTGCCCTTCTCTGTTATAAAACGTGTCCCCTCCCACGCTCAGCATGTTAGAACTGGTGTAGTTCTTTTTGTCGAAATTCTTTTTCGTGCGGTAGTTGGACGGTAAACAGTGGTACAGGTACAAGTGCACGGCAACTTGTTCCATCGACGTGTACTTACCGTTCTTGGTCACCTTTACTTCCGCAACGTAGATATCGATAACCTTTTTGCCGTAGTTTTCAAACGGGGCTTCGATTGGTTCGTCCGGTTCCGGCTCAATCGGCGTGATTGGGTCGCTCGGCTGTTCCGGTATGGACGGTTGCCCGATGGGGTCGCTTGGTTCTACGGGCTCTATCGGAAGATCGGTGCATGCCGAAAACAGAAATACCAGCGTCAAAAGTAACGCAAAAATTTTCAAGTGCCTTTTCATAAAAAACCTCAAAAATTATTATACCACAAAAACCGTGTGTCGTGTGTATATTTTGCAGTTTTGCACAAATGTCAAAAACCCGTTGTCGTTTTGAAGTTAAATTTTGTCTGTGGTTTCGGCGCGATAAAATAATTTTATGGTGCTATATATTTTGACAATGGTTTTTTGAGGGCAAAAATCTTGCACTTGTCGTGCGTTTGTGGTATAATTTCAGTGCTAAAATTTTTTTGGAGGATAAAACCACCTATGCAATACTCACACGAAGTAGAACTTAT
>CAZADD010000088.1:0-4698 GCA_964483825.1 uncultured Oscillospiraceae bacterium | reverse complement strand
CAAGTTCGTCTTTCGAGGCTTCCAGCACGGCAACGTCGGTGCAACAAAAACGAACGCTATCCTGAAAAACAACTTTGCCCTTTTCAAAATCCAAATAAAAAATGCCGTTTATTGCCCATCTGTCTTCGGGTTTGTAAAAATCCCCCTCTTTGTAGGGGTGAAATTCGTCCGTTTCCGCCCAATCGAAGACTTCCAAATCCGTCACGCCGTCAAAGCGAATTATAATATTTGTCGTGTTTGGATTGTTGTGTATTTGGTCCGGCGGGCATCTGTGAATATGTAAAATCAGCGTTTCGCCATTGTAGCAGGCGTTCAGTAAAGCACCGTCGTGGTACTCGTCCGGAAGAACGGTTAACAGTTTTTCTCTGGTCATAAATTGCCTCCTTAATTTCTTAAAAAATTATTTTTCATGTCCGTCTATGTGATGCAAAGGATCGCCCTGATGCGTCAGTTCTCCGTACTTATTGTAGTAAACTTTCCCACCGCCATACTCTCTGTTTTTGAATTTTCTATAATGAGAATTCACCATTGGGCGTTCCCAATAATCTAGCCAATGATAATGCGATGGCATGCCATGGCTTTCGTTTCTTACCGTTTGTCCAGTGCTTTTTCTCTGTATAATTTTTCTGTCACCATCAGGATTTTTTATACATTCCCAGCCTTTTTTCAAATTCGTCCCACGTGGCGTTGTAACGGGCCGCATTCCGTAGCAACACAGCGTGGACATATGAAGGCAACCGTAAAAATAATGTTATTTCTTAAACACAAACAAATACTCGTGGGCGAGGAGTAGGAAGTTAAACTTTATGCTATTTGTTTTCCAATAACCCGTGGTTTTGCAGTTGTGTTGTTCCTTTATTATAAACTATAAGAAGTAAACATTTCGCCTTGCAGCAAAATGTTTGCAAAACTGTCGTTTTGCCACAAAAACTGACGTTTTTGTACTTCAGTATGTAAAACGGCGGCGTTCGCACTCCTTGCAAGCAAAGTGCGAACTTCTTGTATTATTATTTCTTTGGTTTTGAAACCTGCCATTTCGAAAATACGCATTGTTTCGAATGCAAGCGGCTGAACCATGCCATTTTTACGCGTATCCCCCATAAGTATGGCACAAAATTTCCCCTTTTTCAGTACGCGATAACATTCTTCTGCGACCTTACCTATTTCAAAAAGAAAATCTTTCATCGGCATAAGCGACAAATCGCCGTTAATATCTTCACTATAATGAATAATATCTGCATACGGCGGATGTGCGCAAATCAAATCAACGGATTCATCCGCAAGCATAGAAAGATTGCGTGCGTCGCCCTGCAATATTTCCATGGACGGATTAAATTCGCACTCAAAATTCAACTTATTGTTTGTGATTTCAAGCGCATTCGTGTTTATGTCAACGCCTATAAAATTTCTATTTGTAAGTTTTGCTTCTACAGCAGTGGTGCCGCCTCCGACAAACGGATCCAAAACAGTATCACCTTCGACAGAATAGCGCACAATTAAATTACGCGGAATATAGGGCGACCAATTTCCGCAATATTTGGCATCGTGAGTTTAAAATTCAGTCCATTCGGTCACTTCATTGTTAGGTTTCGTGATGGCCGTTTGTTTAACAGTAACTTCTCCTGGTTCTAAAACCATTTCAAGATTATGATATTTCTCTTCAGCAATTTTCATTGCTTCCTCTGCCGTTTCGGCAACTATCTCGAAGTTTTGAGCTATTGTTTCTTCAATAGTTATTGTAAATTTCTTCATAATCCAATCTTTCCTATACAATCTTTTTATATTTCCCGTTACCCAAGAATTCAACAAAGCCTTTGTCTCTTAGAAATTGCAATTGCTGTCTTATTTTTGGTTTTATATTATTGTTTTGCGGGTGTTTGCTTTGCAGAAATTGTTCAAATTTGTATATGTCTTCCAATGAAAACAACGTAGTTTCAATTTGATTAACACAACTTAAAATGTCAAAAAGCCATCCGCGAGTTTGTATATCTTCGATTTCAAGTCTGTTACTTGTGTGAACTTTATTCAGCACATTGTTTCTATCGCATATTTTTCCGTCGGATACAATTTGTATTTTTCCTTGTTCGGGTATTTTGTTTATCAATATGTTACAGCCGATCCATCCTGCACGACGTGCAGATTGAGATAACGGTTTTCGTTTTTCTATAATATCCGGAACGAAAAAATGTTTAGGAATAAATATCAAATCATTTACCTTCCATTCGTTTTTCGAATAACTCATAAAGAAAAAATCGGGATTTTCGTTTCCTGTTATGCGTTCTATCATTGTTTGATAAGCGCCATCATTGATTTTTTGTTGTAACTTACCGTTTTTGCTTTTTAATTCGTATTCACTGCGACAATTAGGACAGAAAAAATCGGCCACAGGACGATTGTTCTCAAAATGTTCCAATCTTAGATTTCCGCAACGAGGGCAAAACATATTTTGACCAACCCAGTCTTCGGTTAACACTCTTGCTATTTGTGAAGATGAATGATAATTTGAAATTACACTGTCGTCAAACTTTAATATCATTTTTTTATCCCTCGTTATTTTTATTTTTTACAATCACGGTTGCGCCGGAATCATTAATTTCGTCGATAAACTTTGCCAGTCTTATTTGCTCGTTATCGTCAAAAACATCGCTGTTATAAGACGTAAAGCCCGAAGTTTCGGAAATAGGGCGATACGGCGGATCGAGATAGACGAAAGTATCTTTATCTATAAACTCTTTTGACAAAGAATAATCACCGCAGACAATAGTTACGTTTTGCAATGCTTCGTGGATGTTGCGCAAATTTTCATCGTCACAAATTGTGGGATTTTTATATGCGCCCATAGGAACGTTGAATTGTCCTTTTTTATTTACGCGATAAAGCCCGTTAAAGCAGGTTTTGTTTAAGAAAATAAACTGCGCCGCTTTGTCCGTAGCGGTTTCGTCCGACAGAACCGTTGCGTTAAATCTTTCACGAACGGTATAATAAAAATATTTTCTGCCGTTTTCCTCCATTGGCAAAAATAACATTTGCATTTCGTTAAGTTTCGAAATCAAATTTTCAACGTCGTTTTTTACAACTTGATATGCGTTAATAAGTTCGGCGTTAATGTCGCTAATATAAAGTTCTTCAAAATCATATTTCGACAAAATGCTAAAAAACAATGCTCCGCCTCCGACCATAGGCTCGGCATATTTAGTCAATATTTTTTCGCCATCTGACGGCAACAATTTTTCAATTTGGTCGACAAGCTGACTTTTTCCGCCAACCCATTTTACAAATGGCTTCAAAACAACTTCTTTTTGTTTTTCATAGCGGACAGTTCTTTTATCAACGGGTTTTTCGGCATTAGACGGAATTATCCACATATTGCCAACCATCATTGCGCCGTCAATACGCTCTTCAGAACATAGAATTGCCACGCGTCTTTGAGATATATTCCACTTTTCGGCTGCTTCTTTTGCAGACATAAAACTGAGCATTGAATCACCCCTAAAATTACTTACATACATTATGTTCTAAATCGCGAACAATAGCAAGCAATTTCCTTGTTCACGAATTACACTTATGGCACTTTTTATCCACCCATTACGCTTTTGTGCATATTTTTTTGTTAATCATGCTGTAATTTCGCGATTCATTCCCGCTGACACTCACGATATAAACTCGGCTTGCACTTTTAAGTTCGACAGCAACTACGAATTAGATCGTTGACGTGTCCGTCATACAAGTATAAAAAGGCAGACGAATTTTTCGTCTGCCTTTCTTTTCAATTACTTTTCGCTCGTTGTCACAACAAAATAAATTCGAGCAGCGTTTTGTTGTGTACCTGCCCGTTTTTTTCTTTATGCAAAAAATGGTGTTCTCTAAAATTCGCTGTGACACAGATTTTGAGTTCCGATGAGTAGATAGTGTTCTTTTTTCCTCTTTCGTTCGTCAAAATACACGCACTTTTGTTTTTAATGCGACTGCTGTTCCGCCGTGCTTGTGTCCACCTTGTTTCTGAAAACAACAAACCTTTGCCACATAAATTCCAAAACAAAATTGATAAGTATGCATGTCAACTGCGCAACGACAAAGGCCCAATCTTCGCCCAAACCGACGGCAAGTTGCCCTCGGACGGTGTTTATATACCACACCTGAAAAGGATAGAAAGGCAAGTAGAAAACAAATGCCAACGCCATTGAAAGAGGTACGTTTGTTGCCGCTTTGAATGTAAATTTGCGGTTGAACGTAAAATTCCATGCGACGGAAAGAGCCAAGCCTATTGTTTCGGCAATGAAAGACGATTTGTCCAATTGCACGATAAATTGTATCGTCTCTCCTTCCGGAATAACTCTTTTGAACACCACCAACTCCAACAAAAAGGCTGTCAGCACCTGAATTAACCCGGCAGAAGCCGCAAATAATGTGTACTTTAGCGCACGAAAAAGTTCCTTTTTGTTCATTTGCATAGAATTTTTCTCCTTGAAAAAATCCTACCACCTTTCGGCCCGAATGTCAAACATTTGACAAAAGTTAAATGTTGCACGCACAAGTTTTTGTAAATTAAACAGATGCTTTTTCGTGTAGCCAACAAAAAAAGAGCAAAATTTCAACATTTTGCTCTTTTTTGACTATTTGTTTTACAAAAACTAGTTCAGCGTCTTTTTCAGGTCTTGCACGGAAATTCCCCAGCAGCGGTGGCGTTTTACCAGTTCG
>CAZADD010000087.1:0-4773 GCA_964483825.1 uncultured Oscillospiraceae bacterium | reverse complement strand
ATTTAACAGAAACGGAAAAAAATAAAATTTTGGACTATACTTTGATGATTTATATCTGCAAGGGCAACGATAAGGAAACGTTGGATTGGTTCAAAATTATTAACATTGCGGGCGAACCGTTAAGAGATCAGGAAATGAGAAACGCTATCTATACCGGCGAATGGTTGTATGATGCGAAAAAATATTTCTCTAAAATTGGCTGTGTTGCGTATCGCACTGCAAATAAGTATCTGAATGGCGAAGTTAACAGGCAAGACTATTTGTGTGCGGCACTATCGTGGATTTCGGCTCGTGACGGTATAAAAATCGAAGATTACATGGCTGCACATCAACACGATACTCATGCAACGCCGTTGTGGCAGTATTTTCAATCTGTCATAAACTGGACAACTAGCATTTTTCCCAAATATCGCAAGGAAATGAAAGGGGTGCAGTGGGGGTTGCTCTACAACAAGTATAAAGACAACAACTACGATCCAAAACAGCTAGAAGAAAAAATAGCGTTGTTGATGCAAGACGATGACGTTACGAAGCGTTCGGGAATTTATGAATATCTGTTGGGCGGCGAAGAAAAACATTTGAATATTCGTGCGTTCAGTGATAATATGAAGCGTTCCGCTTACGAACGCCAAAGGGGTGTGTGTCCGTTGTGCAAAGAGCATTTTGAACTTAACGAAATGGAAGCGGACCATATCACGCCGTGGCATCTTGGTGGCAAAACCAATGCCGAAAATTGTCAAATGCTGTGTAAAGAGTGCAACAGGCGCAAGGGCGGAAAATAAAGAGAAAAGCGTACTTGTCGTTTTGTGTTGGGTGTTCAACGATTAGGCGTGCGCAACGCTGTGCTATGCAAAAGGAAAAATCTCAAAACAAATTTCAAAGTCCGACGGCTATTGGCGTTGTTGCAAAATTTTTCGTTAAATATTTGCGGCTACTTCAAGCGGCACAATATAATGCGGTAAACATAAGTTTGCAAAGCACAAATAAAAAGAGGTAGATTTTTTTATTCAAAACAAAAAGATATTGAAAAAGAATTGCGCAGCAATGCAATGTTCAAAAAAGCTACTTTACACCGAGGCGGTTATGTGGTAAAATAAAAGCATAAAATATGGTAGGAACGGCGAATATGTCAAAAAAAAGTAGCGGTTATGCAAAATATTTCGTGTGGACTGTGCTAGCAACGCTTTGCGGATTGGCTGCAATTGTGTTGCCAAGGGCTTTTACCGAAGTGTTTGAAGAACTTTTCGTCACAGTTTTGTTGGTTGTTGGGCTGGTTTTGCTCTTTATGGCATTGCTGTGCCTTATCGTTGGTTTGGCGGAAAAGAAAAAGAGCAAAAAAGCTGTCGGGCAATCGGTCGAACCTGTTGCCGTAGATGTCAGCGCCGTCGAACCTGCGCCCGTCGTTGCTCCAGATCCCGTTGCCGTAACCGTTCCCGAAGAAAAGGTTCGTTACATTCCCAGCGAGAATGTCTACAACTTTGTGCACATGGGCGATCGCCAAACGGTGGAGGAAAAATTCAACGAAATTTCCAAAATGGATAAGACGCAGTTCGTCATCTACGTGGCACGCTTGTTCAGCCGCAAAGGCTATCAGGTGAAGTTCACATCCGTCATGGATAACTTTAACGTTGATTTAATCGTGGAAAAAATGGGTGTCACAATTGCCGTCGGCTGCATTTTGACAACGAAGGTGTTGTGCGAATCGGATATTCGTTGCATTTTGGAGGGCAGTCGGCGTTATCCTGTTAGTAACGTCATGACGCTGACCAACATGTATTTTGATAAAACTGCCGTTGATTTTGCCAAGCGTGAACGTATGTCTTTGGTGGATCGCAATATTTTGGCGGAAGATTTCATGTAAAAGTGAATAGAAAACGATTTTGAAAGTGCGTCGGCGTTGTGTCTGCGCACTTTTGCAAAACAAATGCCATCGCGGGAAACGGTGGTATTATTTTTTTTGTTGACGCATTGTGCGATGCATTTTTGTCTTTTTGTGTTGCGGTTAATTTCATTTGCATAGAACGAATTTTGTCTGTTTTTTTGGTCGATGTTATCAAAAGCTGCCGAGTTGGCGGCGTTGTTTTTTTTGCTTAGCAAGGAGCGAATTTTGTCTATCTTATTTTTCTGTTGGCGACTACTGCTCTACAAACACTTCAATCACGGACGACGGGTAAACGATAATGATATTGGGATACGGTGGCTTATATCAATTGAAAGATGTCCTTTTGGCAAAAGGCGTAGTGCACCCTGAACGGTATTCTTTGGGAGCGTGGGTAAAAGATGTCACAGACAACGCAGGGGTAGACATTGAAATTGACAAGGAATTCTGCGACATTTACTCAAAAGACTATATCACAGAAATGCCGCGCCAAGAGGCGTTGCGATTGATAGCGGAAGCAGGGGCGGCGTGTTTTTCGCAATATATAGCTTAATATTTATTATATATATAATAAACATTATAAACAGCATTTTTGCGTTGTCACTTGCAGCGATTATGAGGTCTGTTGCAGCGGCTGCAGTTGGCGCAGTCGTTGCAGCTGTGCGTTTTTAGAGCAAAGGTAACTGCCGCTACTGTCAAAAGTGCAACCGTCACGCACGTCGCCGTTATTGCAAACGCTTTTGTGTTGCGCAAGTAGGCGGTCCCCAGCTGGTAGATGGCTAATGAAACAATGTAGGCTGTTGTCGTTTGAAATAGCAACGAACGAATGCCGCCTTTTACGCCCTGTTCGGAAAAACTTGCGGAAATTGCCGCTATGCACGGAGCGGTGAGTAAGTTGTAAACCACAAAGCTGTAACCGCCCAACGCCGAAATGCACGCTTGGGGTTCGTTCGGCAAAAGAAGTTGCAACGTGGCGACAACCGTTTCTTTTGCCGAAATTCCGGTTAGTGTGGAAATGGCAAATTGCCAGCCGTACCCTGCGTCGTTGAAACCCAGTGGGTAAAATATCGGCGCAACGGCCTTTCCTATGTTTGCAAGTATGCTGTTTTCCGCCGTCGTCCAGTGCAAGTGTGCGTCGAAACGTTGCAAAAACCACAGCGCGACGGATGCCGCAAATATTACAGTGCCGGCCTTTGTCAAAAAGGATTTTCCGTGTTGATACATCTGTTTGACCACGTTGGAAAATTTTGGCACTCGGTACGTTGGCAATTCCAGTGCAAAAACAACGTCGTCGTTACCGTTGCGGTGCAACAGTTTTAGTGCCAAACCGCCTAAAATTATTGTTGCAAGTGAAACGAAGTAGAAACTCACCGCAACAAAGGCATTTCCGTCAAAGATGTTGGCTGTGAAAAATGCAATTATTGCCAATTTTGCAGAACAGGGGGTGAACGGGGCCAGTGTTACCGTTGCTTGTTTTTCTTGCGGATTTTTTATCGTGCGTGCGGAAATTATTGCCGGAACGGAGCACCCGCAACCCAACAACAGCGAAACGAAACTTCTGCCGTTCAGTCCAACGCTGCGCAAGGCTCTGTCCGTTATGAATGCGATGCGTGACATATAGCCGCTTGCTTCCAATGCGGCAATAAGCCCGAACAAAATTACAACTTGCGGCAAAAAACTTACAACGCTCATCACTCCGGCAACTATTCCGTCCGAAACAAGCGAACAAAGTTGTTGCGAACCGGTTTTTGTTAGCAGTCGTGTGAATAGTTCTTGAATGCGAGGCGTAAGTTGTTCGTTGATGGCGTTGGTGAGCAATGCGCCCAATCCGCCAGTGGAAAGATAGAAAACTGCAATCATAACAAGGGCAAACAACGGAAAAGCCAGCCATTTGTTCAAAACGAACCTGTCAATTTTTTGGCTTAACGCGCGCCGCTTTGCAATTTGCGGTGTCGGCGGCGAGTGTGTTGTGGCTTTGTTCACAAGTTTGGCAATCTTTTTGTACTGTTCGGCGGTGTCTTCGGAAAAATCCGTTTCGTTGTGCCGCTTGTGTGTTGCCGTCACGTGCTTGGAGGAAACTTCTTCGCATTTTTGCACAAGCTGGTTCACGCCGATATTTTTTGCGGCGGAAATTTCCACGAATGGAACGCCGAATTCTTTTTCAAGCGTGGCGACGTCTATTTTCAGCCCCAATGCTTGCGCTTCGTCGCACATGTTGAGCGCTACCACCAACGGCACGCCCAATTTTGCAAGTTGCGTTGTTAAAAACAAGCTGCGTTGCAACAGCGTTGCGTCTACTACGTTCAAAATCACGTCGGGGTTGCCGTGCATCAAAAAATCGCAGGCAACTTTTTCGTCGGCGGTGTAGGGTAGTAGCGAGTAGATGCCGGGAGTGTCCGTTATGAGCAAACTGCCGTTCTGCTTGCACGTTCCGCTTTTTTGTTCCACTGTTACGCCCGGCCAATTGCCCACTTTTTGGTTGGAACCCGTCAGCAAGTTGAACAAAGTGGTTTTTCCGCAGTTAGGGTTACCGCACAGTGCGACGATAAGTTGGTTTTTGCTTTCGGTATTTGTCACTTATAACTCCTCGATGAAAAAATGTTTTGCCGTATCTTTGCGCATGCACAAGGAATACCCTTGCACGAATATTATAATGGGGTCGCCGAAAGGTGCTTTGCCTGTTACTTGCACGACGGCGTTGGTAACCAGCCCTAACTGCGCCAACCGTGTGCGAGAGTCGGCAGCTAAGGTGCAACAGGTTATTTTGTACGGTTTGTGCAAGGCTGCGTCGCACAGCGAAAAACCTTTGCAAAAACTTTGCGAAAAAATATCAAATTTGTGTCGAAATTCATTTGACATATTTTTTGCCTCGTAGTATTATATGTAAGATTTCC
>CAZADD010000086.1:0-4971 GCA_964483825.1 uncultured Oscillospiraceae bacterium | reverse complement strand
TACTGCACCCGACACGTTACAATATTAAATTAGTTTGGCAAAATCATTGTAGCACGTTTTTCTTAAAAATACAAGTGGTTGAAAAAATATATGAGTTATTTTTAACGGTGGTAAAACATCTGAAATGTACCCCAAAATGCATGAAGTTAACAAATAAGTAAATTCGCACTTTCACAACACCCAGACGGTTGGTTTTGAGGGAGCCGGACGAAGACTGGCCGCACAAGCAAAACGTGTGAGCCACTGAAAAAACGTCGTTTTGCAGTAAGGTATTTACAAAGTACTCCGCAATGCACACAGTTGAAACTTGAAATGAATTTTTGTTTTTTTAATTAACTAACGATATGTTATTTGTGCGTAAAACATGGCAAATTTGCACGCACTTGGAAGTAAAATCGGCAAATAAGAGGGGGGGCGTTGTTTTTGTCTTGTGAACTGTGTGTCACAAAAACGTTTTTGCACAAAAAACGGCAACGAAAGGTGAAATAACCAAGTTTTATGCAACGTTTTGCAGTGCGTTATCGTTTTTTTCGAAAATTTGTGTAACCGCAGGACTTTTGTGAGTTCAGTCGAAAAAATTACCGCAACTACTAAATAAAGGTGGACTGGCATATTATTTACGGAAGTAATTTTGCGGAGTGGCAAATGGAACAAAAATATTTTGGGTTGACGGCGGAAGAAGCGGCAAGGCGGCTTTCGGAATGGGGCGAAAACGTCACGGCGGAGAAAAAGAAAAGCAGTTTCGTGCGGAAATTTTTGGGGCAGTTCGGCGATTTGATGATAATCATTTTGTTGGTTGCGGCGGCGGTATCGCTTGTTTTGGCGTTGGTCAGCGGCGACAAAAGTGATTTGTACGAGCCCATCATTATCGTTGCAATCGTGTTGGCAAACGCATTTTTGGGCGCATTTCAAGAATACCGTGCGGAAAAATCCTTGGACGCGTTGAAACATCTCACTTCGCCGCAAACAAAGGTTATTCGCAACGGCGTTTTGTGTGCATTAGATAGCACTCAACTGGTGGTGGGTGACGTGTGCGTGTTCGAAACGGGTGATGTGGTAACGGCGGATTGCATTGTGAGAAGTTGTGAAAGTTTGTTCGTCAACCAGTCGGCGTTGACGGGCGAAAGTGCACCGGTGGAAAAACAAAACAGTGGCGGTCGCAACAAAATTTTCAGCGGAAGTTTTGTTACAAAGGGAAAATGCGTTGCGGAAGTAGTTGCTACCGGTAGCAGAACGGAATTGGGCAAAATTGCCGACGTGTTGGCCGATTCCCGTGCCGTGCTCACTCCGCTACAACAAAAACTCAAGCAACTTTCCAAGGTGATAGGAACGGTGTGCCTATCCGTGTGTTTTGTCGTGCTTGTTTTGGGGTTTGTAAAGGGAGTCAAGCACATGCAACGGGGAGATTCGTTAACGAGTGTTTTTGTGGACGTTTTTCTAACTTCGGTGTCGCTGGCCGTTGCGGCCATTCCCGAAGGGTTGCCGGCGGTGGTGACGGTTGTGCTGGCCAAAGGGTTGGAAAAAATGGCGGCGAAAAAAGCCATTGTCAAGAGGCTTACGGCGGTGGAAGCGTTGGGCGGTGTCACCGTTATTTGTTCGGATAAGACGGGAACGCTGACTCAAAACAAAATGACGTTGTTGGGTGTGTACGACGGCACCTACACACTTGCGCAAAACCTTGACGACAGCCGGTGCTTGCAAGCGTACGGATGGTGTTCGGATGCAGTGCGAACGGAAAACGGGTGGATGGGGGACCCTACCGAAATTGCCGTTGTAAGCAAAATTAAACACCCTGTTGCGGTAACTAGGTTGTACGAAATTCCCTTTGACAGCAACCGAAAACTAATGACGGTTGTGGTGAAAAGCGGTGATAGATACTATTGCGTCACAAAGGGCAGTTTGGAAGCCATGGGCGGCGCAAAAAATATTGCGGAGTTTCAAAAACAAAACAAAATTTATGCAAAAAAGGGGTTGCGAGTGCTGGCACTGTCGGTGAAGGAAGTTTCGCACAATTTTCCGCGAAGCATTGCATTGGAAAGCGATTTGTGCGTCAAAGCACTGTTCGTCATTGCCGATCCGCCCCGAAAAGAAGCAAAAAATGCCGTTGCAACTTGTCAAAAGGCAGGTATTCGCCCTGTGATGATAACCGGGGATAACTTGGATACCGCACACGAAATTGCCAAGGAATTGGGCATTGCCAAGGAGGGCGACGAGGCGGTGGACGGTACCACTTTGGCAGATTGGTCGGACGGTGAACTTGCCGAGCGTGTAGAAAAAATTTCCGTCTACGCCCGCGTTACCCCTGCGGACAAGTTGCGCATTGTCAAGGCGTGGAAAAGTCGAAATGCAGTTGTTGCAATGACGGGTGACGGTGTCAACGATGCGCCTGCGTTGAAAAATGCCGATATCGGTTGCGCGATGGGGAGCGGAACTGAAGTGGCAAAGGACGCGTCGGATATCATTTTGACGGACGACAATTTTGCCACGATAGTAGATGCCGTGTCTTTGGGAAGAAGTGTCTATCAAAACATCAAAAAGTCGGTAACGTATTTGCTTACTTGCAACATCGGCGAAGTTCTGACGGTGTTTGTGGCACTGTTGGTTTGGAATGTGTCGCCACTTTCGGCAATGCAACTGTTGTGGATAAATTTGGTTACGGACGGCTTGCCGGGGCTGGCGTTGGGAGTATATAAGCAAGAAGACGACGTCATGTCCCGGCCGCCGTCGGAGTTTTGCGGAAACTTTTTCAGCAATGGTAGCGGAAAGAAAATTGCTTTCGGTGGCGTGCTTTTTGCCGTTGCAACACTTGCGGCTTATGCCGTGGGCAACAAAACAGGGCAAGCGGAGGCGTGCACGATGGCCTATTTGGTGCTTTCCGTTTCGCAACTGTTTTTCGTACTGGAAATGCGCAGTCACCACAGCATTTTCAAGGGGGGAACGACGGTTTTCATGACGGTGAGTTTTTTGGTTTCCATGGCGCTTGTTGCGGTGGTGGCGTTCGTGCCGGTTTTTCGCCGTGTGTTCGGATTGGCGCAGTTGGATTGGTCGCTGTACCTTTGGGCAGTGTTGCTTGCCGCCGTTCCGTCGCTAGCAAGGGAAATAAACTTGCTTATTGGCCGTTTTGTGGGTAGAAAAACACACAAATAACTTTTTGTTGTCAAGTATTTGGTGTTTTTCCTTGAAAAAGTTGCAACTATTTGGTACAATAGTATCCACAAATTGTCGGAAGGTATCACGTAATGCAAACGGAAAGTCTACAAACGGTTTTTGAAAAGGCCAATTTGTTCGCCAGACAACTGCGAGTTCCAGCGTTAAAAGCGGAACACGTTTTGTTCGAATTGGCAAACGTTCCAAGCAGTGCGCAAAGCGTATTGAAGGAATTTGGTCTCACTAGCAAAAATCTGGAACCCAAACAAACCGGACGCGGCGGCCCCGTGTCTGATTCGGGCGAAATTGCCGAGCTCAATTTCAGAGCGGTGTTTTTTGCCGGCAAGTTGGGGCAAAAGGACGTTGATTGCATTCATGCACTGTTGGCCATTCTCACCATGTCGGAAAGTTACGCCTACGAAAAAATCGTGTGGCTGTTGAAGCAACAAGGCAAAAATCCGCAAATGATGTACGAACGCATTTTGCAAATTGTGCCCAACCGTGAAAATCTTTCCACTTTTTCTTTGACGGAAGAATTGCCCATTGCAAGCCCCGTTAAAAAACCGCAAGAGCAAGACGCTTTTATGGAAAAACTCAACTTCGAAATGGAAGGACGGGAAAACGCCGATCAAAGCAACGCCGTGTCTTTCGGGTTCGACATGACGGAGCGTGCGCTTGCCGGCGGTTTCGATCCCATCATCGGTCGTGACGAAGAAACTTCACGCGTAATTCAAACGCTAACTCGCCGCACTAAGAACAATCCCGTGTTGGTGGGCGAAGCAGGCGTGGGCAAAACGGCTGTGGTGGAAGGTTTGGCCATTCGCATGGCAGAAGGCAACGTCCCGGCAGAGTTGCAAGGCAAACGGCTTATTGAATTGGATTTGGCCGGCATGGTTGCAGGCACTTGCTATCGTGGCGATTTCGAAAAGCGCATCAAAAGCGTGGTGGATCAAGTTGTTGCGGCAGGCGACGTAATTTTATTCATCGATGAAATTCACAATTTGGTCGGTGCGGGAAGTTCGTCCGAGCGTTCCATGGACGCTGCGGAAATTTTGAAGCCGGCACTTGCTCGCGGACAGTTGCAAATTGTCGGCGCAACCACAACCAACGAATACAGCCGCTACATCGAGGCCGATCCGGCACTGGAACGCCGCTTCCAACCCATAACGGTGGAAGAACCTTCGGCGGAAGTTGCCATTCAAATAGTAAAAGGCGTAAAAAACAAGTACGAAAAACACCACGGTGTGCAAATAACGGACGAAGCAATCGCAACTGCGGTTCAACTTGCAGTTCGCTACGTAAACGACAGATTTTTGCCGGATAAGGCGTTCGATATCATCGACGAAGCGTGCAGCAAACTTAAAATTAACGCATTTGCAGTGCCCAAACGCATTGTGGAAATCACTTCGGAACTAAATGCGCTGAAACGCAAAAAGGAAACGGCATTACAGTGTAACGATATCGAACAAGTGAAAGCAATCAACAAGCGTTTCAACGAATTGCTGTTCGTGTACGAAAAAGAACACGCCGCCTACGAACAAAAACTTGCCGCTCGCAAGTTGAAACTTACGGAAGACGACGTGCGATTGGTTGTTTCCCAAATAACGGGCATTCCCGTCACCCAACTTTCCCGTGAAGAGCGAGACAAACTTGTGCATTTGGAAGAGGAATTGCAAAAACGCGTTATCGGGCAAAATCCGGCGGTAAAGGCAGTGTCTTTGGCAGTACGCCGTCAACGCGCAGGGCTAAAAGACCCCAACCGTCCCATCGGCAGTTTCATTTTCGTCGGTCCCACAGGCGTGGGCAAAACGGAACTTTCCAAGG
>CAZADD010000085.1:0-4992 GCA_964483825.1 uncultured Oscillospiraceae bacterium | reverse complement strand
CGTCCGCAACAAAAAAATCCCGAAGTGTTTGCTTCGGGATTTTGTGTTAGCTTGTTTTGCGTTGGTAACCTACCGTCCGTTGTTTGAAAAGCGCCGTGCTTGTCAAGTTTTTCGGCGGTTGTGTTACAAACTGTATTTTTTCAAAGAGGTGCTGTCAAAGTAGACGGGGATGCCGTTTTTGTATTCACGGTCCACTTCGCCTTCCACAAGGGGCAACACGTATTGCAAAAATTCTTTCGAAACGTTGCTGCCGTCTTCCGTGATGAAGTCAAGCGGCACCGATTGCACTGCGTTGGCAATGCCGTTCAAATCCAGGCATTCGCAAGTGCGTTGTGCCGTCAGCGTCACCATAACGCCGCTCTTGCCCTCTGTGGCAAGTTTAACGGCGTATCTACCGCATTTTTCCGCGTCGGTTTTGTCCGCCAACGATTGAATATGTGCCGAACAGCGTGCAAGCAAACTGAATTCGATGGCTCTTGTTTTCACGTTGAATTTGGAAGTGATGCAATCGGCCAAGTAGGCGGCAACTCCGCCCAGTTGCGTGTGGTTAAAACTGTCCGTCGTGCCCACGGCACCGATGTAGTTGTCGTGTGCGTCACGGATGCCTTCGGAAAGGGCAACGAGGCATTTGCCTTTTTTGTTGTAGATAGTCAATGCTTTGTCGAAGAAATCTTCCGTGTCAAAGGGTACTTCGGGAAGATAAATCAAGTCGGGCTTTGCAATGACGCTGGAAGCGGTGAGCCAACCTGCGTCACGCCCCATAATTTCACAAACGGTGATGCGTCCTTTTTTGTAAACGTCGGTATCCAATGCAATTTCCGCCATGCTTGTTGCAACAAATTTCGCCGCGGAACCAAAACCGGGGCAGTGGTGCGTTCCAACCAAGTCGTTATCCACCGTTTTGGGCACGCCGATAACGTTGCAATCGAAGTGAACGTCACGGAAGTAGTTTGCAACTTTGTTGCACGTATCCATGGAATCGTTTCCGCCGTTGTAGACAAAACATTTCACATTGTACTTTTCAAATATTTGGGAAATTGTTTGGTACAACGTTTTGTTTTCTGTCACTTCGGGCAGTTTGAAACGGCACGAACCAAAAGCCGAAGCAGGCGTTTTTGCCAGCAAATCCAGTTGTTCGGCGGATATGTCCGTCACATCGTAGAAATCTTCTTTCAAAATTCCGTCCATGCCGAAACGTGCACACAAAATTTTGTCGAAACCGTGTTCTTGTGCGGCTGCGATAACTCCTGCCGCGCTTGCGTTTATAACTGCCGTGGGGCCGCCCGATTGGGCAAACAACAAAGTACCTTTGCTCATTTTTTCACCTCGTAAAGTATTGAAATTATTATACACAATTTTCCGCACGAAATCAACCAAAAACAGCGGTAATATTTTGTTGTCAAATGCGGCAAAGTGCGGAAGGACAGTTGGGGCGTTATTGTTTTTTGGGGTTGGCGTTTGTCGTGAGCTGTAGCGTTTGAACTTTTGCCACAACTGCGGAAGAATGGAAAAGTCCGCCGCCACAAAAAAACGTTCTTTTCAACGCCTTACCCAAGGTGCATTTTGGTGGGGATATTCGGAGCTGCGCTTTATACCCCAAAACAACCCCAAACGTTCCGCCGAGAGTGCACGGTAATAATAAATCACAAGTGCGTTGTGTGTTGAAAACTGCCTTATCATTGCACAAAACGGTTTGTTTTGCAGGGTTGATCGGGCAAACTGTTGCAAAATGCGAAAAATGTGGTAAAATGTAGACGGAGGAACTTATGTACAAATTTTTTGCATATCTAAACAGAATGAAATATATCAAGCGTTGGAGTTTGATGCATTCCACAACTAACGAAAACATTATGGAACACAGCCAACAAGTTGCCGTTGTAGCGCATGCTTTGGCAAGCATTTCCAATATTTATTTTGGCGGCAATTTGGATGCCAATTCCATTGCAGTAAAGGCACTTTTTCACGAAACCAGCGAAGTTATAACAGGCGACTTGCCCACCCCGATAAAGTACTTCAATCCGGAAATTCGCGATTCCTACAAAAACTTGGAAAAACTTGCAAATGAAAAATTATTAAATCAACTTCCAAGCCAACTTTCAGTTGAGTATTCTAAAATCGTTGCAGACGATAGCAGTGAAGAACACAAATTTGTGAAATATGCCGACAAAATTTGTGCATATATTAAGTGCGTCGACGAAGTGAAAATGGGCAATTCGGAATTTTTCAAGGCCAAGGAAACGATAGAAAACGAAATCAAGGCTTTCCAATCGCCCGAAGTGGACTACTTCATGGAAAACTTTTTGCCGGCATTCTTCTTGACGTTGGACGAACTTGAAATATGATCGAATTTCAAAACGTTGCGTTCAAGTATCACTACGAACGGTATCCGCTGTTCCAAAATTTGTCTTTCACGCTAACCGACGGCACAAACACCGTGCTTTGCGACGTGATGAGCGGCAAAACCACCTTGTGCAAAATGCTTTTGGGGCTGGTAAAGCCGGATAGCGGCAAAGTTTTGGTGGATGGCGAAGACGTTTTTGCAAACAATGCCAAAGTGCCCAATATTTTGCTTTTGCCCCAAACCCCGGTGTTTTTTCAAAACAAAACGGTGGGGTACAACTTGCAATATCCGTTGAAGGTTCGCAAGCAAAAGGCAGATGTGGACGTGTTGAACGGTTTGGCTTGTCGCTTTGGCTTGCAAGACGTGCTAAACCAAAAGGTGCGCACACTTTCGCCGACTTTGCAAAAAAAGTTGGCTCTTGCACGAGGTTTGACCGTTCCCCGTCAAATTGTTTTGTTCGACGGATTTTTTGACAACACTTGTGAAGAGTTTCCGGACGTATCGGAAGTGTTGGAGCTGTTCGAAGGTAAAACGCAAGTGGTGCTAACGGATAATCCGTCGCTTGCAGTGGGTAACACTGTTGTGTTGGACGGAGGAACCTGTGTTTTTCAGGGAAATGCGGAAGAAGCGAAAAGCGTTGCGCAAAATTTGCAATGGCTTTCGGAAAAATTGAAAAAATTGTAGTTTGTCGGCAATTTTTTGTCGGCTTAAAGGAGAAAAATGGAAAAAGATTTTTTCGACGAGGAATTCGAAAAGAAAGAACGGGAAAACAATCTTGACGAACAGCGTCGCCGTCAGGTGAACGATTGGTACAACTACGGACCGACGGGCAGTAACAGTGCCCAAAACGTCAAACACCGTCCGCTGTATATCGTTGCAATGTGCGTTGCGTTGGTGCTTGCCCTTGTTTTGGGGTGGGTTTTGTGCAGTATTTGCACGCCTAGCACCATTTTGGACGAAGTTATTTCCTATTTGGACGACGAGTACTACAAGGAAATTTCCGATGAAGCAATGATCGAAGCAATTGCGGCAGGCGGAACGGCAATTTTGCAATCGGCAGGCGACCAATTTTCTCGCTTGATGTCGCCCCAACAGTACTACGACTATTTGTATTCGTCCGGTTCCACCGTGGATACTTCCAATGGACGCGGATATTTCGGGTTTAGCTACACTAACAGTACTATCGGACTTTACGTTTCGGAAGTTTCCGTCGACAGCAGTTGCTACGGTATATTGGAAAGCGGCGATATAATTTTGAAATTCACCGATATTTCAGTTGATGGCAAAGGTAATCCGCTTAAAGATGCAAACGGCGATGAAATCAATCAAATCGTCGTTGCAGATACGGACAGTGACGAGTTGACCGCCCTGATGAGTCAGATATTTGCCGCTAATTTGCATTATTTGCGTGGCGGCGAAGTGTACGAAACAGGCGTAATCGTTCGTGGTGGAATAGGTTTGGAACCTTCCCCGTTCCCCTCTGCTAGTAGTGCGTTGGGTAATTTGAACTACGTTGAATACTATTTTGCAGGTTCCGCAGGACAAAAATATACGAATTTATCCACACGCAATCAATATAACGCTCAACACAACACCTACGAATTGCGCCACCTCGACCAACTTCCGCAAGGCACCGGCTATGTGCGTATAGATCAATTTATGTACGACTCTTATGCCGACGCTAGCGGTGAGATTCAAATTGCATCTACCGCCGCTACGGAATTTGCTCAAGTAATGAAGCTGTTCAAACAACTCGGTTTGAAGCATTTGGTTTTGGATTTGAAAGGTAACCCCGGCGGAAGTGTAGACGTCGTTTGCAACATTGCAGGGATGCTTGTAACCGATGCCAAATTGACCGACGATGAAAAGGCAAGCGTAACGTCGAAGGACAAAAAAACTTTGGGACAACTAAGAATCACATCTCTTGTTCCTCGCAACAGCGCCGATGCCGAGTACGAATACCGTTCGTCCACCTACGACAACTGGTTTGATACTCCTTCCGACACTTGCGACATAGTGGTGTGGACGGACGAAAACAGTGCAAGTGCAAGCGAACTGCTTACTGGCACGTTGCTGGACTACAAAACGGCCGTTCAAATGGGCACGTGCACCTACGGCAAAGGCATTGCGCAAACAATCATTCCGCTAACCAACTACACCGGCACGGTTACCACGGCAAGCGGCAACACAACTTGGTGCTTTGCAATCTACTACACCTTTGCCGAATACTATTCACCTTTGGGAATAAATATTCAAGGAAAAGGTTACTCCCCGGAAGACAAGTACAACAACTTGAAAACTTACGAGCAACTGTGGGCAGCCACCCGTGAATATTGGGGAGTAACGGCATCCGATAACTAAATTTTTGCCGTGAAACGTTTTTCCAAAAGTATTTTCAAACAAACTTGATATCAACAAACTGTTCCAAGATATTTCTTGGAGCAGTTTTTTTTGTGTGCTACAAAGCGAGAATGCAAGCAAAGAGCAAATTTCTATCAATGCTCAAGCTGCAGACTTATGCGTGACGGCAATAACTAACAAGGCGTTGAGTTCTACTGCAAGAGGTGGTATTGTGCACAATCAAACAAATTCGCGAATTGTGCAAGTCAAACACGTGGCTTGGATAAAAAATGATAGCCGAATAGTTGCTT
>CAZADD010000084.1:0-5093 GCA_964483825.1 uncultured Oscillospiraceae bacterium | reverse complement strand
ATACCAAACGAGTTTT
Organism: uncultured Oscillospiraceae bacterium; assembly: GCA_964483825.1. Classification (GTDB taxonomy): domain Bacteria; phylum Bacillota; class Clostridia; order Christensenellales; family CAG-314; genus Fimimonas. Next base: position 5,077 of record CAZADD010000084.1, on the reverse strand, counting down.
TCACTCTTCTATCTGTCCAAAAAACTTGACAAGTTTCGGCGTGACACCTTTTTGACCATTTACTGTTCAAAATGTGCGACAACGTCTACCACTTGCACCATTACAATGCTGTTGATGGTCAATCCCTCAGTCACGGCGGAGCCGTGCCAGCTCCCTTTGCACAAAGGAGCCTTGTTTAAGGTTGCGTTTTTTGATTTCTAAGCGATGTTGAATTTCAAAAATAATACCTTTTCTTTTCTCTTTTCTCTCTTATCTTTTGACTGGTAGCGATTTATCGCTACTTTTGCCAACTCAGTTACCTACGGTGACGGCTCTCCCAAAGTGAGAGGCAAGGGCGGCGTGCAACAAGTCGCACGAGTGATGAGTGAAAAGGTGAGGTACTTTAATGAAAGTTTTTTTGAGGCGTACAACATACTCAAATGTGTTTTCGTTTACATTACCTTTTTGGTAGGTTAGAAAAAATTTGCGTGCAAAATATTTTTTTTCTATTTTGTCTATCTAAAAACAACACGGATTGCAAAAGTATCCTTTTTTTCTCTTTTCTCTCTTATCTTTTAACTGGCGACGCAGTCGCCCTTGGCTCGCCCCTTGGGGAGAGCTGGCGGCAACGCCGACTGAGAGGGGAACTGATGTGTCCGAATGAGGATGTAATAATGAAGAGGTTAAAGTGGCCGTTGTTGCTAGAGAAGAGAGAATAGTGAAAAGTTGTGGCGACATGAGTAAAAGTGGAAAATAAGTTTTAATTCACTATTTGTCTAGAAAATGATACAAGTTTCATTGCTGCAACGAAAAAACATTCATTATTTACGCCGAACAGCAACTCCACAATTTACAGAGCATTTCAGTGATAGAAAAGTTCAAAAGTGCAACCGCAATAAAGCCTCCTTTGTGTAAAGGGAGGTGGGCGGAGGGATTGTGACCGCTGCGCAGCCGAGTGAATAGCTAACAGCAAAAGCTCACTGTCACATTGGTGCAACTTTGCCGAATAATCCGTTGCGTTCGCCGCAAAACGCTAAATGCAAATTTCGACATTTTGCGTGCACAAAAATACACTTAAAGCGCATTTTTCGGCAGGTAATAAAGGCGCAAAAAAATAAGTCAATAACAAATTGAGTAAATTTCAAAAATGTGTAGATTTTTTTGTTAATATTTGGTATAATATAGGCGTATCGTGCATTCGCGCTTAGCGAACAGGAGGCTTGTATGAAATTTTGGCAATTAGATTCACCGGAAAACGTTTCTTTGCAAGAAAAGGAACCGTCTGTGTTGAAAGAAAATTTTGTCAAGGTGAAAATTGAAAAAGTGCTGTTAAGCACGTCGGATTTGGAGCTGTACAAAGGAACATCCAAGTGCGAGTATCCCACCGTGTTGGGGCGCAATGCCGTCGGCGTCATTTCCGAAGTGTACGATAAGGAAAAATCCCTTTTCCAAAAAATGGATAGGGTTGCCATCGAGCCGTACATTCCCTGTGGTGCTTGCAAGGAATGTTTGCAGGGTGACTATGACAAATGCTCCAACTTGTCCTACATGGGTCAAAATTGCAACGGTTTCATGCAAAACTTCGTGGACGTTTCTATCGACCAAGTGCGCCGCTTGCCGGATAACATGACCAACGAACAGGCGTTGTTTGTATCCTACGTGGCGTTTGGACTTAACATTGTGGATGCGCTGAATTTCGAAAAGGGCGAACACGTTGCAATTTTCGCATCCACCAAAACAGGCATAATTTTGGCGCAATTGGTGGCGTACTATCAGGCGGTGCCCATTCTTATTTCCGGCAACGAAGAACTTTTGGATAGCGCTCGCCGCTTGGGCGTGTTCTACTGCATCAACAACGAAAAAGTAGATGTGGAACGGGAAGTTTTGATGATAACCGGCGGAAGAATGTGCCGTGAATTGGTGCTGTTTTCCGATGCGGATTTCAGCTTCAAGGACGTGTACAACGCTGCCGCAATGAACGCATCCATTTGCTTGGCCGGTTTTTCCACCAAGGAAAGCCGTTTGACCATTTCGCAAATTTGCCAAAAGCACTTGAATATTTTTGGCGTGTACAACGGCGTGGGCAACTTTGCATCGGCTATCAATTTGTTGGTGACGGAAACGGTGGACGTGAGCCAACTTGTGGGCGAGGAAATTTCTTTCGAGCATTTGGACGAAGAATTGAAAAAGCTGGAATCCAAAGACTTGGCGCTGAAATCCAAAATTATCGCCGTGGACTGATCTTAACGTTTTACCAAGCCTTTTGCGCACGCTGCAAAAGGCTTTTTGTATGGTTGTGTAATGCGCAAAAATTTGGTTGCAAGCAACTGCGAAGACGTAGGTTTGCTAATTTTTGAAAACCTGTGTTGCGGCGAGAAACGCAAGGGTGTGTTGAATTCGTCGAAAGAAGTTAGCAATCGTCCGCGCGGGTAGGTGCGGTGGCGTTCCGTTTGAAAAAAATAAGTGTAGGCGTTGTTCAGGCGTTCGGTAAGAACGGAGCGGTTGTAACGTCAAAAAAATACGTCGGTTTTTGTGAACACAAAACGTGCGTTTGGGGTAAACTCAATGTGTGCGTCGGGTGGTTTTGGCGCGGTGCGGAAAGAGCAGTGATAGCAATAATCTTGACTGCCTCGGTATTTGTTAAGTGTGCAAAACGGCGATTAAAGTGTGCATTTCGTACAATATTGTTGCATAAAAGTGCGAGTTGGCAAAGCTGTTGTAAAAAGTATTAACGTTGTTAACAAAGCAAAAAGACTTTCAAAAATCAATGTAGGGTGAAACATGAAAAGTAGAACTAGAAGGATATTGTTGCTGTTATTGTGCGTGTTTTTGCTGTTCACTGTTGTTGCGTGCACGCCTTCGGATAACGGCGACAATGGCAACAACGGCAACAACGGCGGTGGTGGCGACGACGTGTTCGTTACCACGGATTTCTCCGACGAGGCGACTGCCAAGAACGAAAAATTCTACAAAAAATATTCCAACGAAGAAAAAAGTTTGTACTACACTTTGTGGGAAGAAACAACGCAAATAAGCATCAAAGTGGATATCGAGCCATCGGAACTTAAAAAGCTGAACGAGGCCTACGGCGATGCCTTCAAATCGGAAATTTATCGCAAATGCAACCTTACCATAACGGTTAACGGCACCGACTATTTCTTCGACGAAGTGGGCATTCGCATGCGTGGCAACACTTCCAAGCGCAACTTTTGCGACGACAACGGCAACATTTACGCCTACGTGCATTTTCGGTTCAGTTTGAACGAAACTTTTGACGGCGAAGACTACGCAGCGGGTGCTTGGGGCGAAGACATTGCCGTGGAGTGGACGGACGACGAGGCTCGTGAAGCGCGCGAGGACAGAACCTTTGCCACAATGAAAAAAATCTACTACAAGTGGAACAAAAACTACGATAACACTTACGTTCGCGAAATTTATGCTAACAAAATGTTCCGTGCTTACGGCGTGTTGGCTCCGCACATAACCCTTGCGCAAGTATCGTTGAAGCAGGGCGGCAATTTTGAAAGTTTGGGCGTTGTCGCCTTGTACGAAACTGTCGACAAACAGTTTTTGAAACGCAACTTTTCTTCCGACGACGCCAAGGGCGATTTGTATAAGTGCGGTTGGACAAGTTCCCCTGCCGATTTAACCTCCACCGACGGCCGAGGCGTAGAAGTGCCGGGGCAAAAGTTCAACTATTCCCTTAAAACCAACGACGACAGAACGGCAGCTGACTATGGCCATCACAAACATTTGATTGCGCTGATAGAAACTCTTAACAAAACAAGCAAAAATGACGAAAACTTCCGTACTAAGGTAGAAAACGTCATTGATATGGACTATTTTTGCAATTTCGAAGCCGTTAACTACTTGCTTGGCAATCCCGATTGCATCCGCAACAACGCCAACAACTACTACCTGTACTTTTTGCCGCAAAGCGGGAAAGCGATAATTATCCCCTACGACTACGACAGATGTTTGGGCATCAACATGGATTGGAACCCTAGCGGCGACGGCATGACAAGCATCAAACCCTACGCCGTGAAGGGCGCAGTCGGCGACACTAAAAATCCGCTGTATACCAAAACGATTTTAACAAGCGGCACGGAATACTACCGCAACTTGTACAAAAGCAAATTGCAAAACGTGCTAAACGGTGAATGGTTCACCTACGGTCATTTCAAGGTGACCTTCCAAAACTACCAAAACAACTATGCTTCGCTTGTCACTCCGTCGCAAAAAATTCAGCAGCAGTGCGCCGAACACGTCCGCATGGATAGATGGGAATTTTCCGAACGCGGAACAGCGGATAAGGGAAGTAAGGACGACAATATAACAACGCAAAACTACATGGAATTGAAGCGTGCCTGCGCCATGAAAAATATCTAGCGGTTTTGTGTCGAACGGCGGCTGATAAAAACTCTCCAATTTAACATACAGCAACGCAGCAACAAAGTTAAAATGAACATGTGCGTTTTTTTTGTGTGAGTGGTGCGGCAAATATTTTGTGTTTTTGGGGCGTGAACAATCCAATAACGTCAGTTTTGCAAAAAGCAACTTTAGCTAATCGCACCGAACTGGAGTGGGATTAACTATGGAGCGTTGTGTGCGGAAAAAATTTTGAGTCAACCTTAAAAAAACGAAAGCAAAGTATTTGCAACGACATTTTGAGGCTTTTTCAAAGTTTGTTGGTTGTTGTTGCTGATAATTCAACGATGCAAAACAATATTTCACTTTTCAAAGCGTGAACTGCCGCACAATGCCATCTATATTCAAAATGGGGCCGAATCGGTCGTGTTGAACGGGAACGTATTTGTGTGTCAAACAGTATCTAGCGAAACTTTTTGGCGAAATGTGAACAATCGGCAATGCTTCACAAAGTCAATAATATTGCGGCAAAAAACTAAATTTGCCAAAAAAACACGAAAAATAACAAAATCTAACGAGGAATTTATGAAAAAGATTGAAAGTTTCACGGTAAATCACCTAAATTTGCAACGCGGACTTTACGTTTCGCGCAAGGACAGCCAAAACTGCACGACGGTAACCACTTTCGACTTGCGTTTCACCGTGCCCAACAACGAGCCGGTTATGGATA
>CAZADD010000083.1:0-5102 GCA_964483825.1 uncultured Oscillospiraceae bacterium | reverse complement strand
GCGGCGATCCGCTGGAAGACTGTCAGTGCGAACACAAACACGAAAGCCACCGCGACAGCGGGTTTTAAGCAAGATTTGCCACCAAGCAAAAATTCAAAACGCCTATTTTCGTTTGGAAACAAATTTATTTAGTAATTTTTTGTGCCGTTAGCCTTGCGAAAAATGCAAAAGTCACAAAACAAAAATTGTAGTTTGGTTGCCACTTCGACATTTTGGAACAAAATGCAACAATAGTTCCAATCTTGTTCGCATATGAATTCTTGAAAAATTTCGATCATTCATTTGAACATTGCAGTTTTTATGCAATTTTTCAACAATCGGAAACAAAAATGAATACAAAACAGCCGTTTGTGAACGTTCACAAACGGCTTTTGTTTTACTTAAATATTGGAAAAGTGCAAAAAGTATTTTTTTTCTTCTCTTTTGTCTTTTCACATCGACGAATTATCGCTGCTTTTGCCCTCTCAGTCGGCGAAGCCGACAGCTCTCCCGGAGTGAGAGCCAAGGGCGGCGGAGCCGCCGAGTGAAAGAGTGAATAGTGAAAAGTGAAAAGGTGTAGTGTTTTAGTGGAAGCGTAAGAGAAAAGTATTTTTTTACTTTAATAATTGCAAAAAACAATATAAAGTTTATTTGGACATTTACTGCTCAAAATACGTGGTAACACCTACAAATTGCACCATTATTTTGCTATCGCTGTCAATCCCTCAGGCACTCCGTGCCAGCTCCCTTTACACAAAAGAGCCAGCGGCAACTGCGTTGCCGAGTGGAGAGTGACAAGTGAATAGTGAAAAGTTGAGGTGACTTTGGGAAAAGTTGCGTGTTTATAAATAGTTTTTGCCATTCTTGGGGTCCCAAAAACTTACACAAGGTTCAAGTAAGTATCTTTTTCTTTTCATACACTGTTTTCTTACAATAAACAGCCCTGTTGAATCGGTTTTCGACTTTCAAGAATTTGAGTTTGGCACATACCATATCATGGCTAACGCTCTCACTTGGCTCGCCCCTTGGGGAGAGCTGGCGGCAACGCCGACTGAGAGGGGTACTGACGTAACCGAATGAGGGTGTAATAGTGAAAAGGTGAAAGTGGCCGTTGTTGCTAGAGAAGAGAGAATAGTGAAAAGTGAAGAGTGAAAAGTTGTGGCGACATGAGTAAAAGTTGCAAATGAGTTTTAATTCACTATTTGTCTAGAAAATGATACAAGTTTCATTACTGCAACGAAAAAGCATTCATTATTTACACCGAACAGCAACTCCACAATTTGCGGACTATTTCAATAATAGAAAAGTTCAAAAGTGCAACCGCAGTAAAGCCTCCTTTGTGTAAAGGGAGGTGGCACGGCTCCGCCGTGACGGAGGGATTGCGATAGCAAAGCTGCCAGTAAAGTGATGATAGTAAAAAGTGAAGAAACAAAGACTTTTTTTTTGATTTCTAAGCAATGTTAAATTTCAAAAAAGTATCCTTTTCTCTTCACTCTTCTCTTTTATCTTTTCTCTCGGACAACGAAGTTGGCCGTTTTACTTGCAACTATCCACAAACGTTGCGGCGGAAAATCCTGCTACGGCACCGTCGCCCACCGCTGTGGCACATTGACGCACGGCCTTTGTTCGTGCATCGCCGCAAACAAACACGCCTTCGCAAGAAGTTTTGCAATCTTCGCCGGCAACAACGTATCCGTGCTCGTCCAGTTGAACAAGTTGGGCAAAATCGTCGTTGTGCGGTTGTTGACCTATGGCAACGAACACCGCATCGGTATCTTCGTAGGTTACTGCTCCGTCTGCATCACGAAATGCAACGCCTTGAACGCAATCTTCACCTAGCACGTCGCAAACGGAAACGTTCTTTTCCCATACAATTTTAGGGTTGGAAACTATTCTGTTAACAAGTTCTTTGTCGCAAAAAAGTTTGTCGAACAACGTCAACAGCCTTACTTCGCTGCAAATTTCCGCAAGATACAATGCGTACTGTGCGGCACTGTTGCCGTCGCCCACCACCACGACTTTTTTGTCACGGTAGAATGCGCCGTCGCACACGGCACAGTAGCAAACGCCTTTGCCGGCCAATTTTTCTTCGCTTTCTAAACCAAGTTTTTTGTGGCTTACGCCCGTTGCCAACACAACGGCTTTGCACAAAAATTCGTCGTATTCCGTGGTGACGGAAAATCCGCCGTCCACCTTTTTCACGGTGGCGTGTCCCATATCGAAATCCACGCCGTGCGCCGTTGCTTGCTCAAACATTTTTTCCGCAAGTTTGGCACCGACAATTTCCTGTTCGGAAGGGAAATTTTCCACCTTGGGTGCAGTGGCAATTTGGCCGCCGAAAGCGTTTTCTTCCAGCAACAAAACGCTCTTTCCTGCACGGGCGGCATAAAGTGCAGCCGTCATTCCGGCCGGGCCGCCGCCTATCACTACGATATCCGGCATACTACTTCACCGATTCCACGTACTTTTTCACGTTGGATGCGTTTTCGTACACTTCGTAGCCGTTTTCGCTTGCAACAACAAGCGTCGGAGTCAATTTGACGTTAAGTTTTTTTGTCAGTTCGGCATTTTGAACGGCATTCACTTCTTCAAAGTCCACGCCGGCCTTTTTCAACACCAATTCCGCCATTTTACAGTTGGGGCAGTTGTCTTGAACAAACAACAATGGTTTTGTCAACTCAACTTGTGCTTTTTGCGTTTCGGCAGCTTCCGCAACGCCTTTGTGCGTCAGCGTGCTGTTTTGAGGATCGTAGGTTTTTCTTTCCTTCCACTCTTGTGCCTTGCCGTCGTTCCAGTTTTGAACGGGACGATAGTAGCCTGTGATGCGGCTGTACACTTCCGTTTTCTTGCCGCATTTGGGACAGGTGTACACTTCACCGGAAATGTAGCCGTGTTCGGCACATACGGAATATGTGGGAGACAGTGTGTAGTAGGGAAGACGGTAGTTTTCCGCAATGGTACGAACCAACTTCATCGCCGCTCTCCAATCGGGCAAGCGTTCGCCCAAAAATGCGTGGAACACCGTGCCGCTTGTGTACAGCGTTTGCAATTCGTCTTGAACGTCAAGTGCGTCGAAAACGTCGCTTGTGTAGCTTACCGGCAAATGCGAACTGTTTGTGTAGTAGGGGGGTTCACCCTTTTTGCTGGCAAAAATCATATCGGGATACAACTTTGCATCGTGTTTTGCCAAACGGTAGGTAGTGCTTTCGGCAGGGGTTGCTTCCAAGTTGTACAAATCGCCGTACATTTCTTGGTAGTCGGAAAGTCTTTCACGCATGTGGTTCAACACGTCCTTGGTGAACAGTTGCGCCGCAGGGTGCGTCAAATCTTTTGCAATCCAACGGGCGTTCAAGCACGCTTCGTTCATGCCCACAAGCCCTATTGTGGAGAAGTGATTGTCGAACGAGCCCAAATAGCGTTTTGTGTAGGGGTACAATCCGGCGTTCATAAGCGAAGTTATGGTGTTACGCTTAATTTTCAGCGAACGGGCGGAAATATCCATCAACTTGTCCAAACGGTTGTAGAAATCCTTTTCGTCCGTTGCAAGATAGGCAATGCGGGGCATATTGATGGTGACAACACCGACGGAGCCGGTGCTTTCGCCGCTACCGAAGAAGCCGCCGCTCTTTTTGCGCAGTTCACGCAAATCCAAACGCAGACGGCAGCACATGCTGCGCACGTCGCTGGGTTCCATATCGCTGTTGATATAGTTGGAGAAATACGGAGTGCCGTACTTGGCCGTCATTTCAAACAACAACTTGTTGTTTTCCGTTTCCGACCAGTCGAAATCCTTGGTGATGGAGTAGGTGGGAATGGGATATTGGAATCCGCGTCCGTTGTAGTCGCCTTCGATCATGGTTTCGATGAAGGCTTTGTTCACCATGTCCATTTCCTTTTTGCAATCTTTGTACTTGAAGGGTGCTTCTTTGCCGCCGATGATGCAGTTCAGTTCCGCAAGGTCGTTGGGAACGGTCCAATCCAACGTGATGTTGGAAAACGGTGCTTGCGTACCCCAACGGCTAGGTGTGTTAACGCCGTAAATGAAACTTTCGATGCACTTTTTTACTTGGTCGTAGCTCAAATTATCCGCCTTGACAAAGGGGGCCAGATAGGTATCGAAAGAGCTGAACGCTTGTGCGCCTGCCCATTCGTTTTGCATGATGCCCAAAAAGTTTACCATTTGGTTGCACAACGTTGCAAGGTGCTTTGCAGGTGCCGACGTAATTTTGCCGGTGACTCCGCCCAGGCCTTCTTGAATAAGTTGCTTCAACGACCACCCTGCACAGTAGCCGGTGAGCATGGAAAGGTCGTGCAAATGAATGGCTGCCGAACGGTGCGCCTCGGCAATTTCTTCGTCGTACACTTCGCTGAGCCAATAGTTAGCAGTGATGGCACCGCTGTTGGAAAGGATAAGGCCGCCCACGGAATAGGTGACCGTGGAATTTTCCTTCACGCGCCAATCGGCAATTTTCAAATAGTTATCCACCACGTTTTTGTAGTCCAAAATGGTTTCGCCCACTTGACGAACGTTTTCGTGTTGCTTGCGGTACAAAATGTAGGCCTTGGCAACGTCGGCGTAGCCTGCTTGAATCAACACGGTTTCGACGCTATCTTGAATATCTTCGACGGATACGACGCCGTCGGTTATTTTATCCATAAAATCGGCAGTGACTTTCAATGCCAACAGCTCGATAACGTCGTCGGAGGACGGCTTGTTTTTGGATTCAAACGCCTTGCGAATGGCATCGGTTATTTTGGAAAGATTGAACTCGATTATTTGACCGTTTCTTTTCTTCACTTGATACATGTGTTTTCCTCCCCGTTCTTTGCGGTGTGTTAAAGTGCTTCCCTATTGTAGTCCAACATCCATGCGTTTGTCAACCCATGAAACACAATATATTGTGGTATTTTTTTATTTTTGGCACAACATATAGTATGTCAAACATAGCACTATGTCAGACAAAAAAACGGGCGGTTTTCCGCAGTTGACACCTAAACCGACGTTTTTGTGCCACTATTGCGCACAAACGTGCATTTTGGGGAAATTCTGGCGTTAAACCACCGCTGCGAAAGGAAAAATGAGCCGACCGCCACAGTATAAAAAAAATGTTTTGCGTTTTTCT
>CAZADD010000082.1:0-5151 GCA_964483825.1 uncultured Oscillospiraceae bacterium | reverse complement strand
CTTTTTCAGGTCTTGCACGGAAATTCCCCAGCAGCGGTGGCGTTTTACCAGTTCGCGGTCGAAATTCTTCCACAAGTTTTGCACTTGGTGGTTGGTTTCCAGCTCGGGGCCCGTTTCCATATACTCAACGCCCAGTTTTATGCAGCCGCGCAGGCATTCGTCCAAAATTATTGCCGGTGCGCCCAAGTTTTTGTGTTCGGGCGCAACGCCTATCGACATCATTTCCGCAACTTTGGGGTGTTTCATGGTTTTGATATACTCGCACAGTCCAAGCGGAATAACGTGACCGTGCCCCTTTTGCATAACTTTTGCCATCGTGGGCATAGAAAAGCCGTAGCACACAACCTTTCCGTCCTTTTTCACTACGCATGCAAGTTCGGGCAAAATCATGGAAAGCAACGACTTCATTTCCCTTGCCTTTTGCTTTTCGTTCAACGGGCTTGTGCCGTAGAGGTCTTCAAAAGCAACGTCTAACACGTCAAGTGCTTCCATTATAAGCGCTTTCAACTGTTTTTGGCCCTTTTCTTTTAGCAGCGGAACCAAATCCACAACTTCGTAGCCGTTGCGTTTTGCAACGTGTTGCGCAATGCGAGTTAACCGTTCGTCGTACTCGGTGGGAACCTTGATGCGGTAGCAGTTCCAGTCCACAACTTTGTGTGCGCCCAATTGTTCCATGTGCGTGACGTAGTAGGGGTGGTTGTAAATTTCAATGTAGGTGCTGTCACGGTCGAAACCGTCAATAAGCATGCCTTCTTCGTTCAAGTCGGAAAAACTCATTGGCCCGATAATTTCTTCCATGCCTATTTCTTCCGCCCAAGCCAAAAGTTTGGCAAACAGCGCTTTTGTAACTTCAAAATCGTCCACAACGTCAAAACGGGTGAACCGCAGTTGCTTCACGTTGTTTTTCTCGTTGACGCCTTTGTGCCAAATGCCGGCAACTCTGCCCACAATTTTGCGTCCGCGATACGCCAAAAACATTTTGCATTCGGCAAAACGGAAAGCATCGTTTTGTTCGGGATCGAATTCCGCAAATTCGTCGAAGTAGAAATTGGGTGCGGCATAGGGGCTGCCACGGTATAAGTCTATCAAAAACTTGAAAAATTTCTTTTTGTCACGGCGAGAGGATATTTCCTTCACCACAATGGGTTTATTGTTCATCTGTGTTCTCCAATTCGATGGGGCGCTTATCCGCAACGAAAATTACGCCTATTGTGCCCGGTCCGCAGTGCGTTCCCACAACGGGACCAACGGGTTGACGGAAAATTTTCGCTTCCGGGCGGCTTTCCCTTATAAGTTCTGCAAGATAGTCGCCTTCCTTGGGGCTGTCGGCATCCAACACGTACACGGTGAAATCCGTGCCCGTCAATTCCTCCGCCACCTTTGCCGCAATTGTGCGCAAAGCAATTTTCTTGCCGGAAATTTTCTTCCACACGGCCAAACTGCCACGGCTGTCTATCGTCAAAACGGGTTTAAGTTGCAACAGCGTTCCTGCAAAAGCCGCCGCACCGGAAAGTCTTCCGCCACGCTTCAGGTGCATCAGGTCGTCCACCACAAAGTATACCGCAACACGGTTTGTGAAAGTTTCCAACGCCTTTATTATTTCTTCGTCCGTTGCCCCCTTGTTTTTCAGCTCGGCGGCATATTCCATTTGAATGCCTGCGCCAAGGCTGATAGACTTCGTATCAAAAACGGTGCACTTGCGTTCCGGATAGGTTTCGTGCAAACGCTTCAACGCCGTTTCCAAATGTCCGAAAGTGCCGCTCATGGCGTGGGAAAAGCTGACGTACAGCACGTCTTCCCCTTTTGCAAAGTAGGGTTCCAATATTTCAACGTATTCGTCGGGATTCAAAGCCATGGTTGTGGGGATTATTCCGCCACGCACCGCGTCGTAAAACTTTCTGAAATCGGTATGTTTGCCAAGGTCGTAGTAGTACTCCTCGTCGTTGTACGAATAAGGCATCTTGATGTAGTCTACGCCCAATTCTTCCTGACGCGTATACCAAAGTTCGCCGTCGGCATCACAAATAAGTACGCTCATCATTCGTTCTCCTTCTCAGTGTTATGCCCTATTTTACCACACATTGTTTGTAATTGCAATGGTCTATTTTCAAATAGTTCACCTTTGTTTACTATTTTTGCCCAAAATGCACGATTGTTGCAGGGTGTTTTCTATCAAAAAGTTATGTTTTTTCACAAAAAGGCAGTTGAAAGGGCGAATAAACACTTTGTTTGCCGGTAATTTTGTTGCGCCGCTGCGCGGTTTTGCAAGGGCATTTTGCAACTGCGGCAACAAGAAACGCCTCTTGTGTTTAGGGCAGTTCCACGGCAATGAAAGGCACGTTGAGTTCGTCGTCCGAAAAGCCTGCGTGCATTGCACGGAACATCGGTTTGCACAGCGGACGCGGTTCGATGCACAGTTTGCCCGTTGCCACGGCAAGGTAGTCGCCAAGAAAATCGTCAAACTTGGGATGCGGCGCGCCGTCGCCGAAAATGCCCTTTTGCAAGACTTCCCGTTTGGATAACAACACGTAGTCGTTGCCGAAATGCTTCAAAAACCGTTGTTTGAAAGCGTCGTGCATGCCTTGCTTTACAAAAAATGTTAGCGCACGGGATTCGATAGAGGGCGTGCGTTCAAGGCACTGCAACACGTCGGGGTAATCTTGCAGCGTAACCCAATTCACGTCCACAAGTCCGTGATCCGCCGTGACAACCAGCAACGTGTCTTCCGGTTTTTGGCATAGATGCAAAACGGTGTCGTTAACAAGTTGTATTTGTTCGGAAATTTTTGCGTGCCCCACGCCCAAGTCGTGCATATCGAAATCCGGCTGATTCCAGTAGGTGTAAACGTATTTTTCGCCAGGCATTTGGCAAAGTTCCAGTGTTGTTTGGGCAAGTTCTTCCAGTGTGTCGACGTGCACGCTTGCGTATTTGGAAACGAAGTAGGCCTTGTATTTGCCCGTTTCGTTAATTTTTTGTTCAATGGATTTGTAGGGGATGACCGTTTGTGCGGCGTTGCAACGGGAAAGTGCTTCGTCGGTTAAAAAATCCGTGTTGGGGAACAGATTGATTGTTTGGTTGAATTCTTTGAAGTAGACCGACCACCCCAGCCAAGCGTGTTCTGCGGGAGTAAGCCCCGATTGAATGCTTGTGGTTGCGGCGGTGGTTGTGGGCGGAAAAACGGAAGAAATGGTGCTACGCAAATTCGCAAGCAAAAATTGTGCGTGTTGTGCGTGTTTTTTCAAAATTTCCGTACCCATGCCGTCAAAAAGCATAACCACAACGTTTTTGTAGCGCTTTTTGGCAAGTAATTGATCGAAAATTTCCAACGTCGGGTGGTTGCTTTCCGCAGAAAAGTGCGTCAGCACCGACGACGCAAGGGAAACAAGAGATTTTTCGTAATTCAGCGGCATTTTGTTATCCCTCCAAATTGTTTGTTTTGTAATGGAGCAAACCGTTGTGCCGGCTTTTGCTTTGAAAACAGCGTTGATGGACAAAAAATACGGTCTCAGATTGCATACAAATGTGTTTTTTTGTGTTTTATATCACTATTTTTTACATAACAGCAAAAAAAACTGCTAACTATCGTTTTTGACGCAAAAACACTCTTTTTTAACTTAATGAATTTTTCAAAGGTGACATGTGTGCAGTTTGGAAACAAAAGGGGGTTCGTTTGCGATATTGTAACACACCCAAAGCGGTAAATCAACACTTTGGTTGCGAAGTATTGTAGCGAACGGCGGTTTTTGCGGTACGTTTGCAACTGCGGCAATGAAAAAACGCCAAAATTTGTTTGTGGCAAATTGCGGCGTGTGTTGAAGTTAGTGTTTTGGCGTATGCCCGAATTTTTGTTTGTAGGTGCGATAAAAATAGGTTGGATTGTTAAAACCGCACGTTTGGGCTATTTTTTCAATGTTGAAAGTGGTTGTTTTCAGCAACATATCGGCGTAATCCAACTTGGCGTTCAGGCGGTATTCCGTCATGGTGCAGCCGATGTGCTTTTTGAAAACTTTTCGCATGTACGACCTGTCAAAATAGTAGTTGGATAGTATTTCTTCCATTGTGTATGGGAAGGAAATGGGCTCTTTCAGTGCAACTAGCAAATCGCGCAACCAAGTGGGATATTTCGTCGTGAGGTCGATGCCCTTTTCCACAAAGGCTTGCAAAATGTGCACAAGAAGTATCACGCTGTAAGCGTCACGGTACTTATCGCCTATTTCGTTTCCGAATTGCGCCTTTTCCACGATGTTTTCCAGTTCGTTAATTTTGGCGCCGTGCACGTTAACTTTGGCGTATTTGTACGATTCGATAATGTTTTTCAACAGTGTTTCGGATACAAGCGAACAAGTTTTTTCAAACAGTTTTTTGCTTACGACAATATCTCTGTGCTTGCCGGAACGGCCTTCTTCCACCAAAAAGCCGTGCCAATCGCCGGGGCGAATGATGAGCAAATCGCCCACGTTCAAGTACTCCTTTTTGCCGTTGTACATGTGAATTTTCACACCCTCGGTAACGTAGAAAATTTCGTAAAAGTTGTGGGTGTGGTATTCCGACGGAGTGTTATCTTTGATGTGAGTGTAAAAATCTCTGCTTTGAGTGATAAGTTTTTTCTCTCGCAAAGTTGTTTTGCCTTGCATTGTTTACCTCCGAAAAGCCGTTCAGCATACCCGTGTTCATTGCGTAAAAGCCGTCACGGATACCACTGTTCACGCCGTCAATCTTGCGTTCAATGTTCGCAAAGTCAGTTGCCAAGAATAGCCATCTGCCGTACCACTCGTGCCGCTTGTGTTTTTGCCCCAACCGTCATTGCCAAAATCTAGCAACGCAAAGATAAGAATAATCCAAACCCGACTATCGTTCCAAGCGTTTGAGTCGCTTTCAGAATCCGAATTGATTGGACAGTGTTGCGTGTGCCGTTGCAACGAACGGCATTGTTGAATACGGCAAAATAGTGGCGGTGGATGTTTTGTTTGTTGCAGGTGTTTTTTTGCAACAAACGGAGCCGTTCTCGTGTTGCCCAAACAACCGTCGAACAATATTTTTGGCACTTGTGCCGTTGTTTTGCGGAACATTGGTGTGTTTGGAAAGATTATAGCACGAATTTTTAATTTTGACGAGTACTTGTCCGTTTTTGCATTGTATCGGTGAAAATAT
>CAZADD010000081.1:0-5192 GCA_964483825.1 uncultured Oscillospiraceae bacterium | reverse complement strand
CCTTATGACTGTTTATTCCGGCAACTTGCAATACGACGCATTCACCGACATGACCGAGATTTATCTCGATATCGAAATCAACGGACAAACATTGCGTGCAAGCGTATCCGATTGGATTGAAAAATGTTTGCAAGGCGATAAAATCACGGCAGCAGTGATTGGCGCTGATGGCAATCCCACAGGAGAAGCCGTTGAAATCTCTGCAGGTCCCGATGCGGATGTTGCATTGCGCATCAAGGTGCTTGCCGCTTGCGAAGGAAAAATTATGTCTTTGTGCAACCTTATTCCTTTGATGACCGACGCTACCGCACACTTGAAATCTCAACGAATCCAATTTGAAACGGAAAGAGACTACTATGGTATCGGCCATGGCGGACTTAAGTACTACGACTTCACCATGACGGACGTGGAATGGGAAGCGTACGTTGCAAGTCAAGGCGGCACGCTGAATTATTTGGATTAAGCCACAGAAACGGCGTAACAACACAAAATAACAATTTTCAAAAGGAGTTCCGTTGCGGAACTCCTTTTGTCCTAATAGAAAACCGCTCAAGTGCTACAAAGAGGATTAAAATATTGCGAAACTATCGTCCTACAGCGTCACCCTCAAAAAAAAATCAATAGTTGATTGCAAATAATATTATAAAATTATATCGGAGAACAAATAGCAATTCATGTCAATGGTTTTATGCACCAAAATAATCGATGAAGCCAATCTTGTGTACGGCAAGGTCAACACGAATAACTTCACCGGCCCTGTCAAATACACAAACATTGCATTTGGCAATTTAACGACCTTGCGACTTTTGTATGCGACGCGCGTTCAGATATAAACGTCGCATGGCTGTTTGTTTTTATTGGCACTGCAGTGGCGGTTGTGTCCGTCGGCGTGGTGTAGTGGGTATCGACTGAATATTAGTTGTTGCATCCGGTGTTGTTCGAAATGTGGGCACGGCGTCAACTATTCTTCTCCCCAACCTTTTTTTTGCAATTATTTTGATATACGCAAATATGGTTTGTGTTATTGTGGTGTGAGTCGACTTCGATTGCTATCGACGCAGTATCTTTTTTGTCAAATTAACATCTGTTTTCTGTAATTGTTCTTTGAACTACGCCGTTTTCCTGTTTCAAATCCGCTACAAAAGCGTTTTTCTTGAAAATTGTGTCATATAAAACGGGCAAAATAATTGACTATTTTTGTCAGTGCTATTATAATAGACTAGTTAAGTTAGGCAAAAGGCCAAGGAGGTCAATTATGACTAAATCTGCGTCCATCGCAATTCTGTGTGTTATTTGCGCAATAGCACTTGTACTGGGTGTGTTTGCGTGCTTGCCCGGTGGACTTGAATTCGGCGAATACAAAATCTACAATTCTCCAATCAGCCTCATTCAGGGCGATTCTATGTTTACTGATAGCATTGTTGCTACCTACAAAGTGAAACTCGATGACGAAGCGGATATCAACGACGTTGTATCTGTTTTGAAGTCTCGTCTCGGTGATATGTACGGTCGCTATTTCTGCAACGTTGCGGAAGAAAACGGTGTTATTTCCATCACTGTTCCCAAAACGGTTAACGAAAGCAAAACTAGCGAAATGTCCATCCTTTCCAACGTTATTTCAACGGGAAAAGTGGAAGTTTTGACGGAATCTACTTATGCGGAAGATGACGTTATTTTGTCGTCCGAGCACATTTCTCGCACGTCCGTTCAACGTTATGCAAGCAGTGGCTCAACCTACTACATTATCAATGCAAAACTCACAAAGGAAGGCAAAGCAATTGCTGAAGAAAAACTTTCGGTATCTACTTCCAGTTGGAGTGCCTATGTTGCGGTTGACGGAACGGTACGCTACGGCGTTGCCTACACGTCTAACGGCACGTTGCAAATTTATGCAAGCAGTGATGCCGATGCGCAATATCTCACCGGCCTTATCAAGAGCGGTTCTTTGGGTGCAAAACTCACTTCTATCGATACGAACGATGCAACGACTCTTGGCGGTTTGATTTTGGAAATTGCATTCGCAGCAATTCTGTTGGGTAGTTGGATTTTCTATCTTGTAAGATACGGCAAACTTGCAATTGCTCCCATTGTTTCTCAACTCGTTGCAGTTGTTGCATTCATTTGGTTTGCAGGCACCGTGTACTTCAATTTGTTGAACGTTGCAGCCGTGGTAGGACTTGTATTGGGCTATGCACTCGTGTCTTGCTTCACCGTTCTCACATTCGACAAAATGAAAGCATATTTGCAAGAAAAAACCGTTTCCGCATCCAGATACAAAGCCTTCACGGAAATGATCAAGTGGAATTGCATTGTTCACGCAATCGTGTTGGTAGTGGGCGTTGTGTTGTGGCTCATTCCCACCGGTGTTACCGCTCCTTTGGGCAATGCACTTGTGTACTGCACGGTGTTGTCCTTTGTTGTAACAATGGGGCTCAACAGGCTGTTCGCTTCCTTCAACTTGGGCTTGGAAGGTTCAAAAAGCAAAAAACCTGCAAAATAATAAAAAACAATCAACAACGGCAGCCTTCTAGGATTTTTAGAAGGCTGTTATGTTTTTAGGGGCGGCATTAACCGCCGTTGGACGTTATGAAGCAGAAATACACCAAACGACAATCCAATGATCAACAAAGCGTTGAATTTTTCACGGAGCAGGGCATGCCCCGTGCTTTTGCCGAGGTTCTTTGTGCGCGCGGTGTGACTGAACAAAACAGCAAGTCGTTTTTCGGCGAAAGTTTTCACTCTCCGTTCGAAATGAAAAACATGCAAGAGGCTGTCGAAACAATTTCCTATTTATTGGAAGAGGGCGGCAGTGTTCTTATCTGTGGCGACTACGATGCCGACGGACTTACGGCAAGCAGCATTTTGTCGCTGTTTTTCACCGATAACGGCGTGGATAACGACGTGATCATCCCAACTCGTGACGAAGGCTACGGCTTGCATGCCGATTTGGTGCTCAAAGCGTTTGAAAAGAAGTTTTACGACTTGATAATAACCGTCGACTGCGGCATTTCGAATCGCGAAGAAGTCGCCAAAATAGTCGAGGAGCTAGATGCGGAAATAATCGTTACCGATCACCACGAATTGCCGGAAATTTTGCCCGATTGTTTGTGTGTGAACCCCAAAATGGGCTATCCGTTCCCCAATCTTGCCGGTGCAGGCGTTGCTTGGAAGCTTGTTGAGGCGCTAGCAGGGCGTGAAGTTGCCGCCAACTACAGCGAACTTGCCATGATAGGCACCGTTGGCGACCTTATGCCAATGATGGACGAAAACCGCAGTTTGGTGCAAATGGGGCTTGCCCATCGCAACCACAAAAGTTTGAAAAAACTTGCGGAACTTTCTCGCTGTTCAGAGCAACTCACCGTCAACGACGTTGCAATGCGCATCGCGCCCAAAATTAACGCCGCAGGGCGCATGGGGGAACCGCAAACGGCACTAAAATTGCTTTTGGCAAGGGATAAGGCCGATTCTCAAACGGCAAACGCATTGTTGAAACTTAACGAACAGCGCAAAGGGCTTGTTGATACGCTTATTGCCGATGCCGATGCAAAATTGGACGAGGCAAAAATCCGCCGTGAACGTTTAGTGTTTTTGTGCGGAGATTGGCCTCACGGTATTGTCGGTATTGCTGCCGCACGCTACAAGGAAAAGTACAATTTACCCACAGCCGTGCTAACAAAGGACGAAAACGGTGTTTTCGTGGGCTCCGCACGTGGTGTGGACGGCATCGACTTGTTCGAAGTGTTTTCGGCTTGTTCCGATTTGCTCACCAAATTCGGCGGTCACAAGGCATCTGTGGGTTTTTCCGTTTCGGAAGAAAATTTGCTCCTTTTGAACAATCGTTTGACGGAAGTTTTGTGCTCGCTGCCGGCCGATTGTTTCGAAAAGAAATTTTACTACGACGCTGACCTAGCCGATATGTCTACTGTGGACGACTGCTACAAGTTTGCACAAACTTTGCAACCGTTGTTGCCGCAAGACAAACCGTTGTTCCGTGTTTGCGATTCCGTCAAGTTTGCTTCAACTTTCGGCAAAGATAATTTGCATTTATCCGTTGTGTTGAACGGTGGTTTGGAACTGAAAAGTTTCTACAAGTTTGCGGAATATGCTCCGTTTATCAAAAACGGAGCCAGCGTCGAGGCATTAATTTCCTTGGACTACGACGATTATTCCAAGCACGTTTACGGCATAATAGAAGACATACACTTGTTGAATTCCGTTTGTTTCGACCGTTTCTACAAACTCAATTTTTTGCAAAATTTCCAAGCTAAAAAGGAAGATTGCATTGATAAAGCACAAATGGAAGAACTGTTAAGTGGAAGTTCCGTCTTGGCGGTGTTTGACGACTACGAAACGTATCTCAAACAAAGCGAAACGTGGAATTTGGATGACTTTTTCGTCGACGTGTTTTTCGAAAGCAGTCCGTTTTCCAAAACGGCGGTAATTTCGCCCAATGCCGACTATCCTTTTTCAAAATACGAAAAAGTAGTGTATTTTTGCAACAATGGTGCATTGCGCGTGTTGCCCGAAAATGCCGTGTATTTTGCCGTTCAGCCTGCAAACAAACAACTGTATTCCGTAGGGCTTAACCGTGAAATTTGTGTTGCCGCCTATGCCAAACTCAAAAAGAAGGGTTCGTTCGAAAGCATCAAAAGCGTTTTTGATAAGTATTTGACGGGCGTGATGGACTACGAACAGTACGTGGTGGCACTGCGGGTGTTCCAACAGTTGGGATTTATCAAAATTGTGGATAAATTCACGGTGGATTTTTTGCCGTCGGCGAAAAACGACTTGGAAAATTCTCCCGTTTTCAAATATTTTGCTCAGTGATTTCTAGTACACAAAAAAGGAAAAAACAATGTACAGTGAAAAGGAAAATGCGGAAGTAACTCTGCAAAATTTTCTGACAAAAATCAAACATTATTATCATCCGACGGACGAGCGTAGGATTGCCGAGGCGTTCGAGGTTGCAAAAAAGGCGCATGCCGGGCAATTTCGTGCCAGCGGTCGTCCCTACATCACGCATCCCACGATAGTTGCGGATATCTTGGTAGATATGGGGTTCGACGTATCTACCGTTTGTGCTGCGCTTTTGCACGACACGGTGGAAGATACCTATATCACCGATGCCGATTTGCGTCAAAAGTTCGGCGACGAAATTGCCGATTTGGTGCAAGGCGTAACCAAACTGGATA
>CAZADD010000080.1:0-5277 GCA_964483825.1 uncultured Oscillospiraceae bacterium | reverse complement strand
CGAAATTCGTCTTGTACCATTATAGTGGAGTGCGTCAAATTTGTCAAGTGGTTGCCGTATTTGTAATATTTGTGCCGACATAGGAAAAATTTATGGTAAATGCGTTAAAAAATGTAATTATTGCCCCGTTCGGAAGGCTTTTAACGCCAAAAATATAAAAATAGTCGTTAACCGCACCTAGAATGCGCAAAGCATATCGCTCTTTTGGCGGTTAGGAATGCAAAACTAGTGTATACGCTTAACAGTAGCAATCAATCACACGGCGCAAGTTGTTTTCGCACGGCAGCACCAACGATAAAAATCTGCCGCACCCGATTGAACACACTTCACGTTATTTCACCAAAGCATAGCAAGCACTTATTGACGTGCCCGTTTGCGCAAGTGAAAAAAATGTAACATCGCGCGGCAGTTTGACATACATTGAAAACAAAAAAACTTGGAGATTTTTGTGAAACCGCTTTCGGCAGATATCCCTTTCCCTTCCACCGACAATTTGCAACGCGACGTTAAATCCGGCAAAATAATTTCCTTTGCTTTTGCTACGCAACAAGGGGAATTGTCGGCAATTTTGCAGTACGTGTACCATTCTTTGCACCTTGCACCGCTAAATAAGCAACATGCCGAAACGCTCGTTGCCATTGCACTATCGGAAATGCACCACCTTCACGTACTGGGCGAAACAATGCTTGCATTGGGAGTGAATCCACGCTACGTGCAGTACCCCGAATCCAACTGCTACTACAACACAGGGTGCGTTTCGCAATCGACGACACCGCAAAAAATGTTAATGGACGACATTCAAGGGGAATTGAACGCCATCGCCGAATACAAGAAAATGCTGTTCGTGCTGAACAACGAAAACGTTGCGGCAATTATCCAACGCATAATTATCGACGAACAGTTGCATTTGGAAACCCTGAAAAATATGCTTGCGGAAATTAGTAAGTAAAAAGTGCGTTGCATTGCGTTATTTTATTGCAAGCACATCAATATTCAGTAAAAAACTGCGCCCTTCAATAGTATACAACTTTTAAGGAAGCAGTTGAAAATTGCATTTTGCAAGCACTGAACAATATTCTTGCGAAAATTAACAAATAAAAAGTGTTGTTTTGATGTAAAAAACGGCAATTTTGTCTTAATTTCTGTTATAAAAATTCGTCGCAAAAATGTTGGCAACTTGGTTTAGCGCACGAACTTTTCGCCACACGCTTAACCTTGGATTTTTTATTCCCAAAACGCATTTTTGCATAAATAATACACTTATCATTAAACACAAACTGCACCCTTCAAAAGCGTACTAACTTTTAAGGGTGCAGTTGAAAATTGCATTATTTTCCAAAACATTGTTTGGGAATACGGGAAAAACTAACAAGACATTAAAAATAACAATGCCACTATTGGCGTTTTCAGACGCAATGGCACAGTTAGTCGCTTTTGAAACAAAATTTAGTCTACCGTTTGAATACCCTACCGCCGATAAGTTGCAACAGCAGGAAATATTGCAACTAGAAATCTTTTCTGCCCAGCAAGTAATCGACGGAAACGTCCAATATATCCGCAATAGCTGCCAAAGTTTCCAACGAAGGTTCCGAAGTACCCTTTTCGTAACGAATATACGACGGCTGTTTGATGCCCAACAACTCGGCAAGTTGCGCTTGCGTGTAACCGTTGTTAATGCGTTCCTCTTTCAATTTTTGTTTGAATATTTCCATTTTTTACCTCATATTGTTTGACAAATAATAACAGTTTGCTATATACTAGTGTTGGATTATAGCAATACGCTATTAAATTTATGCAAAAGAGAGGTTGAACAATGGCAAGAGAAACGAAAATTGTAAAGGTAAAACCAGACAAAGAAAAAACAACTATTTATGGCTATCAAAGTTTTGGTTGG
Organism: uncultured Oscillospiraceae bacterium; assembly: GCA_964483825.1. Classification (GTDB taxonomy): domain Bacteria; phylum Bacillota; class Clostridia; order Christensenellales; family CAG-314; genus Fimimonas. The sequence goes on along the minus strand of CAZADD010000080.1, from coordinate 3,383 downwards.
GAATTAATGAGTACACAAGAAATTTTGGTATCAGACAACAATTCACTTTATGTAGACGAATTCACTGCGGATTATCACCCAACATTAAACTATGTAAAACTTGTTTTTACCAGAGACACTTCAATGCCAAATTACAGCAAACTTCGAGATTTAGAAAAACAACTTTTCAAAACACGAGCACCCATTCGCACCGACAGTCATAAAGGAATGAGCTTTCGATTATTCATATGTCCACTAATTACGATCATCTCGACCATTCTATTCTTTGTTTCTTGTTTTACTTTTCCTCTCACTGTTGCTATTATTGTTTGTATAATGTGTGTGTGCCTATTTGTTAGTTCAATCGTATTAAATATTCAAGGTCGCCGTTGGTCTAAAATTGATGACAAAGCTTATGACGACAAAAAGTACGAACATCAACAATTACTTGAAAAAATTATTCAAGAAGCCCGAAAACTCAGTGGTTTCTAATCACAAACGCCTTGTGAAATCACAGGGCGTTATTTTGTAAAAGGAAATTAGTTCTACAATAAATGTTTGAATGTGTAAAAAAATAGAGCAAAGAATCATCCTCTAATGTATAATTAGTTTGCAGACATTTTCAAAGGAGGATGCTTTTGCTCTATGTTTTGTTCTACCATAGATTTTCTTGGTTTGGGAAAAGTTTTCGGTCAATCAGTTGAAAAAAATTCTTTTTAGAAAAGTATTGCCATTCAAACACAATCTCATGAGGTTGCGTGTCCTTGTTGTAGAAGGGAAACAAAGAGAGTTCGCGACTACCATTAGTAACTGATTAAAAGTCTTCCCTATGCCTGCAAAGGAACATACCACTCTTGTCGAGAACTACTCTGTCCAGCATGAGAAATCCTTCAAAATATCAGCATTGCCATTTTAATTATTCCTACTTCTATTTACCAAAATCAACAATTTTTGAAAAATGGCAAGTAAAATATTTTAATTATTTACAAAAAAAAAGAAAAAGCCATCGTAGATATTCCATCTTCAATGACTTTCCCATGTCTTATTCGGTTTTTGTTTTTTTTCATTAAAGTGTGCAAGAAAATTCTAGAACACTTTTTTGATTCAATTTATGTTTTAGGAACTTATTTGCGTTTACAAACGTTACACCACAATAAACTATTCATTTCAAACAACAATAACCGGTGCATCAAACTTCGATTTTAACGAAATTACTCAACCGTATTGGCAAATTTCCGACATCGACGAGCGTGTGAAAGGCTATTTGCCGCAATTATTTGCATTGGCAAACGCTCTCCACAACAACTAGTCTTCGTCCAGTTCAATTTCCTTGTTGGCAAAGCCCTTGCCCATCACTTCTTTCACGTTTTCCACGTAGGCAAACGCCTTGTCGTCCACGGTGTGAATAATTTTGCGCGCATGCGTCAACTGAGATTTGTTCACGACGCAAATTATCAAGGATTTGTCTTGGTGCGTGTGTCCGCCCACAACTTTGACGGTGGAAACACCGTGTTTCAGCTCCTTTTGCAAGGCAGCCGACATTTCTTCCGGCTTTTCCGTTGTTATTTCAATTTCGGCAGCGGCGGAAAATCCCTTGAATATCCATTCTTGAACGATTTCGCCAATGAACATTGCCGCAAGCGAGTAGATAAACATGTTGATTGCAACGGATGCGTCCTTGTTGAGCAAATAAAACACCAGCGAGCCCAAGAAAACTATGATAACGTTGGCAAGCATGATTATGCGCATTGCCGAACTACTGCTGCTTTTGGAACGCTTTTGAGCAATAAGCCCGATGATATCGCTGCCGCCTGTGGAGGCGTTGACGGAAAGCATTATCGGCAAAGAGACACCATGCAACGCTCCGCCCAACACAACGTAGATAACCTGATCTTTTGCGCCGTCGCCGTTGAAAACTTGGTCAAAAAGCGCAGTTACGTTCAAAATTCTGAACACAATCAACAGCACCGACAAAAACGTTACGTACAACAGCGTTTTTACCGCAAAACGGCGGCGATAGGACAGAAAACAGTAGATGAGAATGGGCACGTTGATGACAATAAGCCAAACGCCGGTGGAAAGATACCACGGCGAATTGCCGGCGTGCAACAGAATATCCAAAATTGCGGAAATTCCCAACGCTCCGCCCACTACGACGTTGCAAGGCAACAGGAAAATTTCCAACGAAGCTGCCGTTGCAAGTGCTGCCAAAAACACCAACAACACTTGTTTAAGGTTGTAGATGAAAATTTGCTTTTTGTGGTTTTCGTTAACCGCTCCGTCCGTTTGTTCGGACAAATTGGCGGTGGATTCCGGCAAAGTACTCATTTGTTTTTGTAACTCCTGTTGAATGCGGGGCGTGAGAACACGTCGTGAACGTCTTTGACGATTGTGAAAGCATGCGGATCACGGTACTTCACAATTTGTTTGAGCCTGTGCATTTGACGGTACTGCACTATCACCATAAGCATTTTTCGCTTTTTGCCGTCATAGCTATTTTCCAAATCGAACACAGTGTAGCCACGCTGAAATTCGTTGTCGATGTCGTCGCCAAGTTGGTCGTATTCGGTTGTGATTATCAAAAACTTTTGCGGATGATTAAACCCACGTTTCAAAATTCCCAACACGTTGCCGCCCATAAGCACGTACATAAGCGAATACAAAATTACCGTGAAGTTTTCGCCCTGCAACACCATCACGACAATGCTGCCCGTTACCGTTATGCACAAGTTGGCAAACAAAATCACCTTTGATAGGTCTAGTTCCGGGCGGTACTTGGCAACGATGCGGCCGATAATTTCCGTGCCGCCGTTACTGCCGTTTTGCTCGTAGGCCACGTACATGGCAAGCCCAACCAAAATTCCGCCGAAAATGATGGCAATAAGCCGTGAATCTTCAAATTTAAGTTTTTCCGGCAAAACTGCCAAAGTTACCGTGCTGACGATTGTGTTCCAAATGGTTTTGGCAGTGAAATCACCGCGCAAAAATATCAACGAACAAATAAGCAACGGCACGTTAAGGGCAAAATAAAGCACCGACATCATTTTGTCGAAAGGCAAAACGTCGGTGAACAGCAAAACCACGTAGGTAAGCGTGGATGAAAGCCCCGAAAAACCGCCTGCAATAAGTTTGGAAGGATTGACGAAAGTGAACAAAGAAACAGAGTTCAACACTGCCGCAACTGCAACCAGCAAGTACTCTTGCACTATTTTAAGCACTTTTTTGGAATTTAACCTTTTCACTTTTCACCTTCGTGCATCCGATCCGTATTGCTGCGGAACTTAATCTCAACTTAAATATAATTCCAGTTGAAAAATAAGTCAAACGTTTGCCGAACATTGTTTTGAAGTTTTTGCAAAGGTTGCAATTTACATATCATTGTTGAAACAAAAATTTGCGTGATG
>CAZADD010000079.1:0-5351 GCA_964483825.1 uncultured Oscillospiraceae bacterium | reverse complement strand
CAAAAGTTCGGCGACGAAATTGCCGATTTGGTGCAAGGCGTAACCAAACTGGATAAAATTCAATTTCACAATAAGGAAGAAGAACAGGCGGAAAACATGCGCAAAATGTTTTTTGCAATGGCAAAAGACGTGCGCGTGATGATGATAAAGTTGGCCGACCGTTTGCACAATATGCGTTCGCTAATGTACGTTTCGCCGGAAAAACAGCGCATCAAGGCCAAGGAAACGTTGGATATTTTTGCGCCCATTGCCGGTCGACTGGGTATTTCATCCATCAAAAGCGAGTTGGAAGATTTGTGCTTGAAGTACTTGGATCGCCCTGCCTACGACGAAATTTCCGAAGGTATCGCATTGAAAAAGAGCGAGCGTGAAATTATCGTAGACACGTTTATCGATCATTTGAAAAGCGAATTGGCTTCTTGCGCGGTGGGCAATTTTGATATCTACGGCCGCACGAAGCACTTTTATTCCATCTACAAAAAGATGAAACGCCAAAACAAAACCATCGATCAAGTGTACGACTTGACGGCTGTGCGTGTAATTGTTGATACAATCAAGGATTGCTACGCCGTTTTGGGCGCCATCCACGCCCGTTGGAAACCCATGCCGGGGCGTTTTAAGGATTATATTGCCGTTCCCAAACCCAACATGTATCAATCGTTGCACACAACGGTGTTTTTGGATTACGAAAATCATCGTTATCCCATCGAAGTGCAAATTCGCACGCACGAAATGCACAAAGTTGCCGAATACGGTGTTGCGGCACACTGGAAGTACAAAGAAGGTGTCACCGCCAAAACGGATATGGACAACACCCTCGGTTGGGTTAAAGAAGTGCTTTCCTACGACAAGGATTTCAAGGATAGCACGGAATTTTTGAACCTTATCCGCAAGGATATTTCCAACACCAACGAAGTTTACGTTTTCACTCCCAACGGCGACGTGAAAATTCTTGCCGCAGGCGCAAATGCGCTGGATTTTGCCTATGCAGTGCACAGCCAAGTGGGAAACAAATGCGTGGGCACCAAAGTTAACAACAAAATAGTTCCGCTTAACACCGTTTTGCAAACGGGTGACACCGTGGAAGTTATGACAAACCCCAACGCAAAGGGGCCGTCACGCGATTGGCTGAAAATTGTCACTACGCCGTCGGCAAAGGCAAAAATTCGCCAATTTTTCAAAAAGGAACTGAACGAAGAGTACATCAAGACGGGCAAATCCATGATAGAGCGTGATGCTAAGCACCGTGGTATTGCTCCGTCCGAATTGTTAACTATCGATGCTATTGCGGCAGTTTGCGAACGTTACATGTTCAACGACGCTAACGAAATGTATGCGGCAGTGGGCTACGGAAGCATTTCTTTGACGCAAGTGATGCTAAAACTTATCACCAGCAACCGTGAAGTTTCCGACGTATTGAAAGCGCAACAAACGGCTCGCAGAAGTAGAACTGCATCTTCCAAGGAACAATCGGTGATAATCAAAGGCGTAGAAGGCCTGTTGGTGCGGTTTTCTCGCTGTTGCAGTCCTGTTCCAGGCGACGAAATTGTTGGCTACATTTCGCGTGGTAGAGGCGTGTGCGTGCACCGTGCCGATTGCCCTGCCGTGAAAAACATGGAGTCGGAGCGTATTGTTCCGGCCGAGTGGGTTAACGTCAACGGTCAAACCACCTTCCCTGCTACGATTGAAATCATTTCCGAAGACCGCGGCGATATTTTTGCCGAAATAACAAAAGTTATTGCCAACGAAGGTTTGCCGATGGTTGCAATCAATGCTCGCAAGGATAGAAAGGGCAATGCAATAGCCAGCGTCACGGTGGAAATTTCCAACCACGATCAAGTCAATCAATTGATAGCAAAACTCAAGTCGATATCCGCCGTTATCAGCGCATATCGCACAAAAGGATGATGAAGTACACGGTTTTTTGTTGCGGACAGTTGCAAACCAATTGCACTGTTGTGCAAAACGGCGAATATTGCATTGTGGTGGACGTGCCTTACGGTGCCGATGAGGTTATAAACTACGTCGCCCAAAACAATTTGCACATCGTTGCGGTGTTGCTTACTCACGGACATTTCGACCATTGCGGCGGCGTTAGCGACTTGCTGAAAAGTTGCAACGCACCCGTTTACGTGCATCGGAAGGATGAAGAACTGTGCAAAACGGCATCGCAAAACGCGTGGGGCGTTGTTTGTAACAATTGCTATCCCACGCACTTTTTGCAAGAAGGTCGTTTGCAAATTGAAAATTTTGTTTTCAACGTGTTGGAAACGCCCGGGCACACAGGCGGTTCCGTCGTATTTTTGACGGAGGACGGCGTGATGCTTAGCGGCGACACCTTGTTCCGTGGCAGTGTGGGGCGCACCGATTTTTCCGAAAGCGCACCTTTTGCCATGAAAAATTCTTTGAAAAAAGTAGCGTCGCTACAAGAAAACTACCGTGTCATTTGCGGACACGGCCCCGAAACTACGTTGAACGAAGAGAAAACACACAATATCTATTTGCGCAGTTGCGCTTTGTGACAATGACACTACACACCAATTTTTACTATCCTACGGAAATACAAGACGTTGCAAAACTGTTTTTTGACGATGTGCAACTGGCGGACGACGCACAACTTTCTTTAACGGAAAGTTGCAGCGGCGAAGTTTTTTGTTACGTTGCCAAGTTTAACGGTCACACACACACCGAAACGGTGGACGTTTCCGCCGTGGACGAACTGCAAAAAGTACGTCTGAAAAAACGTTTTGCAAAACTTTGTTTGTACAATTTGTTGGCGGAAGTTACCGGCAAACGCATGCCTTGGGGCAGTTTAACAGGTATTCGCCCCACGAAGTTGGCGTGCCAACTGCAAAGCGAAGGTTGTGATTGGCAAAAAACGTTCACTGACGTTTTGGGTGTGTCCGACGAAAAAACGCAACTTGTGAACGACATTTTGCGTGTTCAAGGCGACTTGCGAGATTTCAGCGAAAGTTCGGCCGATTTATACGTGGGAATTCCGTTTTGCGTCACAAGGTGCAGTTACTGTTCGTTCACTAGCGGCGAAATTGACCGCATGAAAAAGTACGTTGAGCCCTACGTGGAAAGTTTGTGCAACGATATTCGTCAAACCGTTGATTTTGCTCATGAAAAAGGCATAACTTTGCGCAACGTGTATTTCGGCGGCGGAACGCCAACCTCGCTGAATGCCGAGCAATTGGATAGAGTGCTTTCGGAAATAGATTTTCAACCGCAAGAATTCACCGTAGAAGCCGGTCGCCCCGATACTATCGACGAGGAAAAGTTGCAAGTGATGAAAAACCACGGTGTGCACCGTGTGTCTATCAATCCGCAAACCTTCAATCAAAGCGTGTTGGACGTTATCGGTCGCAAACACAGTGTGCAAGATATCTACGATAAGTTCAGGTTGGCGCAAAAGTTTGGGTTTGTCATCAACATGGATTTGATTGCCGGTTTGCCCACCGAAACGTACGAAATGTTTTGCCACAGCGTGGATTGCGCCGTGCAACTTTCCCCCGAAAACATAACGGTGCACACTTTGGCGTTGAAACACGGTAGCATGTTGAAGTTGCAAAACTATTCGGGGCAACAAAGCGAAGTTGCAAAAATGGTGGAGTATTCGCACAACAAGTTGCGCGAATACGGATACGTTCCCTACTATATGTATCGTCAAAAGTACATGACGGAAAATCTGGAAAACGTCGGTTTTTGCAAGCCGGGCACGCCGTGCGTGTATAACGTGGGCATCATGGAAGAAGTTTCCAATATTTTGGCGTGCGGAACCAACGCTATTTCTAAGCGAGTGACTGCATCGGAAAACAGAATAGAGCGTTCGGCCAATGCCAAGGACGTCATCACGTATATAGAAAGAAACCAAGATTATTTGGACAAAAAATTCAAACTTTTTTCCTGAAAGGTGACAATAATTGAGAAAACAGCGAAAAGCAGTGACAGTTGAAAACAAAATCAAACGTCGGTTGATAGTTTTGATTGTTTTCGTCGTGCTTTTCGCTGTTTTGTGTATTCTAAAAACGGTGCAATCGGTGTGCGAGTTTTTTGCAACAACCTTTTCACGCGGGTGGATTTTTCTGTTCGGAAACGTGCTTGGATGGATCCCGATCAGTTTCTACGAACTGTTTTTGATCGTTGCAATAATCGGCGCAATAACATCCGTCGTTTTGCTTGTTAAAGATGCTGTCAAACGCAAGTGGAAGCAGTTGCTCTCGTTGTTCTTGCTTGTTGCAACGGTGGTGTTCGGCTTTTTGAACGTCTACACTGCAACGGCGTCCTTTGCCTATAACAGGGATCCGTTGCCCGGCTACGTGTATTCCGAGTACGATCCCGACGACGTGTCGTTGGAAGAAGTGTATTCCATTGCAAAAACTTACGTAGACTTGGCAAACGAATGCTATCGGAACACCGAGCACAACCAAGACGGAAACATCGTCTATCCCTATGATTTTTCGGAAATTTCCGAACTGTTGTCACAAGAATACAAGCGTTTGGATAGCGACTATTTTTCGTCGTATACGCCCAAGGCGAAACGCATTGTCAACAAGTGGATAATGAGTCAGTTGCACATAAGCGGCGTGTTTTTTGCACCTTTCGGTGAAGCCAACGTGAGCGGCAACGAAACCATGTTGTATTTGCCAAGCGTCATGGCGCACGAAATGGCACACGGAAAGGGAGTGATGCGAGAGTATCAGGCCGATTTGGTGTCTTTGTATGTCACTTTGACGTCGGAAGATCCTTATTTGCGGTACGGTTCGGCAGTTAAAGCGGCAACAACTGCGTTGAATTTGCTAAGACTTTATCCCAATTCCAAACCGTTGTACGAAGAGTTGTACGCCGAGTTGGAAAAAGGTATTTTTGTCGAAACTAAAAACTATTCCGAATTCTATGCGCAATTCACGTTATTCGACGACGTGGGCGAGTTTTTCAACGACATCTATTTGAAATTGCAAAATCAAGGCGGAACCGATAGTTACGTAAAACCGTCCGAAAAAGAGGATACGGACCAATACGACGACTACGGCGAGCTGATAGTGAAATTCTACGCCTTTTCCGGCACGCAAAATTTGTTGATACATTTGTACCGCAGCAAGTTGTTGTAGCAAATGATTGTTTTCTCTAAACGCAGTGGCGGATAGCTGAATTTCGAGTGGAAGTAGTAGTTTTTGAAAACAAAATTGCGTTGGAACAGCTCGAATAAGTGGCGGATACGGTACGCACGAAAATTTTAGTAAATTTTTAGTAAAAATGTTATCAAAAAATTGTTGACAGTTTTTGTCGCTTGGGATATAATGTAAAGGCTGTTGAAGTGCGGGTGTAGTTCAATGGTAGAATACCAG
>CAZADD010000078.1:0-5599 GCA_964483825.1 uncultured Oscillospiraceae bacterium | reverse complement strand
ACCGTGAAAGTCAGAGGACCGCCCGAAGTCACTAGTGTATTTTAGCATAACGGCACTTATTTTGCAACTGTTTTGCACCACATTTCCGCGACAAAAAAGCATGACAAAAAAGCAGCTGAAATTTTGAGTCCCCCACAGCCCAGCGAGCAGTGCTGTTGGGAAACTTCGCGTCAAAATTATACACTCAATAAATTTTTTTTAACATTTTTTGCAATTAACTATTGACTTTTCATGACAAAAAAAGCAACATTTTGCAAGAAACAAAAAAGCGCCGATTTTTCGATTTGAACGAATATTTTTCGCCGTTTTTTGCACAAGTTAGCGACGGAACAGCCCAATCACAAACGATTTTCTCACCACTCCCAAAAGCACGCAAAAAAAACAATATTCGTGGGTTATCGGAACTTGACAGCAAAAATACACCACCGTCTGCAACTTTTTGGGGCGTTGTACTTTTGATTGCAACCTTGAATCGGCGCTTGTCCTAGCCTCAAAGCGTTCACCGTTATTTTGAAAAAATACAACAGTTGTAAGTGCTTTTTGCGTTGCCGTTAGAATGCAAGTCGTTATTTTTCGGCATTAATACAAAACAAAAAAAATCCTGCAAAACACTCGAAACGACTGTAATTGCAGGAAAAATTGAAACTATGTCTGTGATAGTACAGCACGCACCGTAGCAAAAACAAAACTCTACACGCGAAAAGCATCCTTCCAAACCGTTACTTTTTCGCCGATAACCTCCACCACGTCAAAACGGACGGGCGTGCCGAACAGTTTGTTTTTGGCAAGCCAAAAGGTAGCACAAGCAACGATGGTTTTTTGTTTTGCAGGTGTCACTGCCTCACGGGGCAAGCCGAAATGTTCGGTGTTGCGGCGTTTTACTTCGGCAAAAACGACAAACTTGCCGTCCCTTGCAATAACGTCAATTTCTCCGTAAGGCGCAGTGAAATTGCGTTCCAAAATTTTGTAGCCGTGCTTAGTGAGATATTTTGCGGCGAGATCTTCGCCTTTTGCTCCTACTTGACGAGTGTTCATACTTCAACGAAATGGCCGATAAAGGTTTTGCGGTGAATGGGGCACGGACCGTACTGTTTTAGCAAGCGAATGTGTTCCGCCGTGCCGTAGCCCTTGTGTTTTGCAAAAGCATATTGCGGATATTGCTTGTCGTACTGTTCCATCAATCTGTCACGAGTCACTTTTGCCACGATACTGGCCGCAGCAATACTGTAAGAAAGTGCGTCGCCGTGCACGATAGACACCGTGGGCACTTCCGTTTGCAATTTTACCGCATCGATAAGCACCACGTCGACGTTTTTGAAACCGTCGATACATTGCAACATTCCCTTTTTTGTTGCATTCAAAATGTTCAATTTGTCAATTTCTTCACAATCGATAACGGCAACTTGAACGTCCAGTGCCGTTTGCAATATTTTTTCGTACAGCGCATCGCGTTTTTTGGCGGAAAGTTTTTTGCTGTCGTTCACGCCGTCGATAACGTGTTGTTCATCCAAAGGCATCACCACGCCGGCAACTACAACCGGTCCGGCTAACGGTCCACGCCCGGCTTCGTCTATTCCTGCAATAAATTTTGCACCTTGCGATTGCGCCTTCAATTCGTATTCAAACATAACCTAGTCCTTCACGTCGTTGGGCGAATCCAACGTTATTCTACCCATTTTGCCTTTGCGGAAGTCGTCCAAAATTGCCTTGGCGCAACGTTCGTCGTCGATATCGCCGCCACGCAACAAAAAACCGCGCTTTTGGGCAATTTGCCGGAAAATTTGTGTGCTGTCCGTGCCGATATCTATTTTGTAGCGTTCGCAAAGTGCCGACGGATATTTTTCCGCAAGTACTTGCAACAAGTTGTGAGATATTTCCAACAAATCCACAACGTCGTCCTTGATACTGCCGATAAAACACAGTTCAAAAGCCAAACGTTCGTCGTCAAACTTGGGCCACAAAGTGCCGGGCGTATCCAACAATTCCAATCCGTTTTTAAGGCGTACCCACTGTTTGCCCTTGGTGACACCGGGTTTATCGCCCGTAACGACGGTTTTGCGCCCCGAAAGACAATTTATGAGTGTTGACTTGCCACAATTAGGAACGCCCAAAATCATGCAACGAACGGGCTTGAAAACGCCTTTCTTTTGGTTTTTCTCTCGAATTTGTGCAGTTGCCGATTCGAACGCAGCAGTTATTTTTGCTGCCTCCGCCGAAGCCGTTGCCGTCACCTTTACAAACTTTTCTCCACGCAACTTGAAATAGTTGCACCAAGCGTCAATTTTGCAAGGATCGGCCAAATCGCACTTGTTCAAAATGAAAACGCAGGGCTTGTTGCCCACTATCTTTTGAAAAGACGGGTTGAAACATGCCAAAGGGGCACGTGCATCCAACACGTAGCCGACGGCATCCACCACTTTTGCGTTTTCTTCCATCATTCTCAGGGCTTTCGTCATGTGCCCCGGAAACCATTGTACACTCATTTGTCTCTCCAAAATACCCTAGTTGTTTTCCAACAAGTCGGGACGGTTCTTTTGGGTTATTTCCAACGATTGCTTTCTTCGCCACTCGTTGACTTTTTCGTGGTTGCCGGAAACTAGCACTTCGGGCACTTTGAGCCCCAAAAAGTCTTGCGGGCGGGTGTACTGCGGATATTCCAACAGCGGTTGCGAAAAAGATTCGTCCACGGTGCTCTCGGCATTGCCCAAAACATCCGGAACGTAGCGCAAAACGCTGTCGATAACCACCATTGCCGCCAACTCGCCGCCGGACAACACGTAGTCGCCTATCGAAAGTTCTTCGTCGATATCCAAATCCAACACTCGTTGGTCAACGCCCTCGTAGTGTCCGCACAAAAGCAGCAAATGGCTTTGTTCGGAAAGTTCTTTCACCACTTGCTGCGTCAAAGTTTTTCCACGAGGCGAAAGATAGATGCGCTTGGCCTTGCGGTCGGGGTCCACTGCCGAAATACAATCGTGAATGGGTTGCGGCGTCATAACCATGCCTGCACCGCCGCCGAAAGGAGAATCGTCGCACTTTTTGTGTTTATCCGCCGAGTAGTCGCGAATGTTGTGACAGTTCAATTGAAACAAGCCCTTTTCCTTGGCTTTGCCGATAAGCGAACTGTCCAACGCAACGAACATTTCGGGAAAAAGCGTTAAAACGTCAATCTTCATCGCTAACAGATACCTCCGAAAACCGTTTTGCATTCAACACTATTTTCTTTTCTTCCACTCTGACGGAAACGAGCAAATCTTTCAGCACGGGAAAGGAAATTTCACATTTTTCCCCTTTGCAAACGTACACGTCCGCCGCACCGTACTGCAACACGTCCGTCACTTCACCCACCGTCGTGCCGTCGTCCAAAACGACACGGCAACCGATAATATCTTGCACGAAAAATCTGTCGTTTTGAAGATGAACGTCGCATTTTTCGCAAAAAACGTCCCAACCGCGGTAGGTTTCGGCAACGTTTCTATCCGAAATTCCGTCCAACAGCGCAAAAACGAACGTGCCGTCGTGACGAATTTTCACCACGGAATGCACGTTGTTGCCCAAATAAAGTTTTTTGATGCCGACAAGCATTTGCGGGCTATCCAAAAAACAGGAAATTTTCAATTCCCCCTTGATGCCTTGCGCTTTTAGTACTTGTCCCACTTTAAGTTTCATAAAAGTTACCGAATTTAACAAAAAAACAGCCGCAAGAACACTTGTGGCTGTCTATTTCGATTGCCACAGTTTGCGTCAACCGATACTAGTCGTCTGCAATTTCAATGTTGTATCTTTTGCCCGCTTTCGCCCCAACGGCTTTTGCCAAAGTGCGAATGGACATTGCGATTTTTCCTTGCTTACCGATGACTTTGCCGATATCACTTTCTGCCACACGAATAGTGACTGTTTCCACTTCGGCACCGTTGTCGGAAGTCACGCTGACGGCATTTACATCGTCAACGAGTTGTTCTACAACGTACTTGACAAGTTCAATCATGTTCTGCACCTACTACTTACTTTCTGGGCTCCAAAACGTTTTTGCGAACCAAAAGTGTGCGAACGGTTTCGGTGGGTTGAACGCCGTTGTCGATCCATTTCTTTGCCTTGTCTACATCAAGGTTAAGTTCTTCGTTCAAGGGATTGTAGGTACCGACAAGGTCTACGTATTGTCCGTCACGTGCTTTGTGGGAATCGATTACCACTACGCGATAGAAAGGACTTTTTTTGTCTCCCATTCTTGTCAATCTCATTTTTACTGCCATTTTAGTTTTCCTCCAAATTGTATTTTTTGTTTGATATAGTTTGCGGTTTTGCCGCGAATTATCTTTTTAGAAAGGCAAACGCTTGGATTTTGCCACTTTTTTCATCATATCGCGCGTTTGCTCGAACTGTTTTATCAGTCTGTTAACGTCTTGCACTTGCGTGCCGGACCCTGCTGCAATGCGTTTTCTGCGCGAATAGTTCAAAATTTTGGGGTTGGAACGCTCTTCCGCCGTCATGGAAAGAATGATGGATTTGTTGCGCTTCAGTTGCGCTTCGTCCACTTTTTTATCCCCCAACTTCAACCTGCCGGCACCGGGAATCATATCCACAAGACTGTTCAAATCGCCCATTTTTGCAACTTGCTCGAACTGTTCGAGGTAGTCGTTCAAGTCGAACGACGCTTCCTTAATTTTCTTTGCAAGCTTCATTGCTTGTTCTTCGTCGATGGCCGTTTGCGCCTTTTCTATCAAAGTGAGAACGTCGCCCATGCCCAAAATGCGTGACGCCATTCTGTCCGGATAAAACGGTTCGATATCTTCCGGCTTTTCGCCCGTGCCGCAAAACTTGATTGGTTTGCCTGTGACTGCCTTTATCGAAAGGGTTGCACCGCCGCGAGTGTCGCCGTCCAACTTGGTCATGATGACGCCGCTGATATCCAACGCTTCGTCGAAAGTTTTGGCAACCGTAACTGCGTCTTGGCCCGTCATGCTGTCCACAACAAGCAAAGTTTCAAACACATTGACGGCTTTTTTGATGGATTTCAATTCGTCCATCAATTCTTCGTTTATGTGCAAACGCCCTGCCGTGTCGATAATAACCGTGTCGTAACCGTTTTTCTCGGCAAACTTAACGCCGGCTTCGGCAATTTTTGTGGGATTGCCTTGTCCCATTTGGAAAAAGCCTGCTTTCACCTTGTCGGCGACAATTTCCAACTGCTTTATTGCTGCCGGACGATACACGTCATCGGCCACCAAAAGCACTTTTTTGCCTTGCTTTTGCAAATGCAAAGCAAGTTTTCCGCACATTGTGGTTTTGCCTGCGCCTTGCAAACCGCACATCATGATGATTGTGGGCAACTTTGGCGAAACACCCAGTTTGCTTTGAGTGGTGCCCAACAGTTGAATGAGTTGTTCGTTAACAATCTTCACAACTTGTTGGCCGGGCGTCAGACTTTTCAAAATCTCCTCGCCCACCGCTTTTTCCGTTACGGCGGCAATGAAATCCTTTGCCACGGTGTAGTTCACGTCAGCTTCCAGCAACGCAACACGCACTTCTCGCATTGCTTGCTTAATTTCCAACTCCGTCAGCGCACCGCGGTTTTTCAGCTTGGAAAACACGTGATTCA
>CAZADD010000077.1:0-5663 GCA_964483825.1 uncultured Oscillospiraceae bacterium | reverse complement strand
GTTGATGGTCAATCCCTCAGGCACTCCGTGCCAGCTCCCTTTACACAAAGGAGCCGTTTTTAAGGTTGCGTTTTTTACTTTTTTCGATGACAAAACATCATTGCCAACAAAATTTTTTTGTGTAAGACGTTGTTTATTGTACTATTTTTTTTGCAAAAAAAGCTCAACGTCGCCATTGAAATCTTTTGAAATATCTATTTAGTTGGATTGGTACTAAACTTACCATATAGTTGTGTTTTTGCTGTGGGGGGGCGACTTTGTCGTCACCTATTTGTGCGGCGGAGTTTCAAAAAACCGAAAAAAAAAGAGCTCGACGTTGTCGTCGAACTTTGTTGAAATATCTATTTAGTTGGATTTGTGTAAAAGCTTGTTGCTCTATCGTGACTTCCTCAAAAGAATATTTGCGTGTAACCAACTGCTACAAAAAAGAGCTCGACGCTGTCGTCGAACTCTTTTGAGACTTTTATTTGTGTTGATTTATTCTTCACTTGCCGCATCATCATGCTTTCACACGGAATTTATCTCCAAAGTAGTGTTCCAGAATGGGGAAAAGACCTTTGCTTGTTCGTTGCCGTGGCGCGTGGAACTATCACGTATTAGAGAATAGAGCGCAGCACGATAGACGTTTCTTGTAAAAAGTCAGTGGCATATCGTTTCTAAAAACTTCAAAAAAAGCTTGTCGCTGTTGTCAAGTCCTTTTGAAACATCAATTTGCTTGGATTTGTACTAAACTTACTATATTGTTGTATTTTTGCTATTGATTCGACTTTGTTATCACCTATTCGTGCGGCGGAGTTTCTAAAAACTACAAAAAAGAGCTCGACGCTGTCGTCGAACTCTTTTGAGACTTTTATTTGTGTTGATTTATTCTTAACTTGCCGCATCGTCATGCTTTCACACGGAATTTATTCCAAAGTGGCGTTCCTGAACGTGGACGGAATTTTGTCACTTCGCCGTCCTTTCAATCGCAGATGAGGTATGCCAAAACGTCGTTTACAACGCAAGAGCAGTGGCGGCAGTGAGCTCCGGCAGCGGCATTCCAACCCAGCCGGCAATTAGCTGGCCGATAATGTTCGTTCCGTGTGCCCACGAAAGAAGCTTGGAATCTTGGATAATTTGTGCAACCGGCTCCCAAAATTCGGGAACAAATTGGTAAACAACAATTTCCACGGCCGTCAGCACAATGCCAATCAAAATAACGTAGGCCATGAAAACACCCCAAATTGCGCCAAAAACTTTGTCGACGGTTTTCAAAACGGGCAAATGCACAATTTTCAACATCAGCGCCTTAATTCCTTTAATAAGGAACTTCAACACAATGTACACAACCAACCAAATCACAAAGTAGGCAATGGCCGTTGCTGTCAAGTACCCGAACAAGTCCGCCGGAGTTTCGAAGGTCATGTCCTTGAACAATTCGGCAATTTTTGTTGCAATGGCGCTAGCTGCCTCGGAACCGAAGAATTCGCTGTTGGTAAACCAACCTGTAGTGTGGCCGAGGAACGATTGGAAAAACTCCGTTTCTTTCAACGGTCCGCTTACCACGGCTGTTATTGCAATTGCCCCGATGAATGCAACCAATCCGCCAATCAAGCTGCTTAGCTGTTTCATGAACCCTTTCGATACGCCCACAATGAACGCTATTAGCAAAACAACAACTACCGCAATGTCTGTGTATGTGCCTGTCCAGGTCAAATATATCACCTCCGCAAAAACGAACAACTTTCGCTTTTTGTTTCTTCGCTGTTATACAATAGAAATTATGTTGATTATACCACAAAAGTTACGGAAAATAAAGTGATATTTGTAAATATTGTGCGATTTTGTGGTTGTGAAGGTGGCGATGGCGTTCGGCTGTTGGAATTTGGCGCTGGAACCGTCGGTGAAAGCGATGCGACAACTGGATATTTTGAAGTTATTGTGTGCTGTGTGCGCTGCCTTTGTGTGTCACATCGAACGCATTTTTGCAACGGCTGCGTGTTTTTATTTTTTCGCGGCGTAAATTTGAAAACCAAGTGAAAAAACAAAGTCTTCGCACATAAACAGTTCGTTTATGCGTTCGTAGTTTTGGGTATACCACTCGTATTCTTCTAAAATGGCTGTGTTTTCCGGATATTTTTCGTGCATCCACTTGATATCGCCAAGAATCATTTTGAAGTATATGTTGAAAAAATCTTCTTTTTCGTCGTAGGTCATTCCAATGGAGTTAAGTCCCTCTTTTTCAAGGGTTATATGCCTAAACCCCGCACGGTACAAATTGGTGTAGATTCGTCGTCCGTTTTTTCGTAGCCCCGACGTTTCGTTGTTGTCGCAAATTTTGTAAATTCTGTCAAAAACGCCTTCGTCGTCGGGATACGCAAAATTGATTCCGTCGTCTATGTCTCTTATTATCAGTACGCCGTCATCTTTTAGCAGCCTGCGTAGCACTCTTAGCAGAGAACATTTTTGTTTTATGTGAAGAAGAAGCATAGAAATATTTATCACGTCGTATTTTTCAATGCCACATTTTGCTCCGATGTCGGTAAGGCGAGAATTAAAATCCTCGTCCGATACATCCAAAACGAAAAAGTCCACTTTTCCTTGTTTTCCGAACCGTGAATTTGCCGTGTCTATTTTGTCGTTGTCTCGGTCTATTCCTACCAGTCGATAATTGTCGCACGCAGAAGTCAATCTATCTATTATTTGTGTTCCGTTGCCACATCCAACGTCGAGCACGCTTGGCGAATTGTATTGCGAAAGATATTTTTTGTAAACGTCAATATCAAATGCGCGAACAAGCCGATTTTGCGCTTCCAAGCGAATATCTTCGCGAGAGCTAGAATAGTATTCGCTGGCGGCATCGGGTTTGGGTTTGTTTGTCGCGGAAACGTGCAGCAAATTTTTGTTGGCTTTTATAAATTCTTTTGCGAGATTGGACGGAGATGCAAAGCTATTTGCTTGTATAATATTTATTCGGCGTATGTAATACATTATTTCATCAAACGCAGAGCTATCCATATCTAGCTGCCCAAGACAAAGTGTTTGTATTGCAATATTGCCATTGGAAGTACGCCGTTTGTTGTAGGCCATTTCCACTTCATTCAAAACGTGTTCCGACACGGCAGAATGTTCGCTTAGTATAAGTAAAAATATTTTTGTTGCTTCTATTGCGTCGCAGATGGCTTTTGCATAGCGTTGTGCACCGACGTTGCGAGGTGCATACCAGCACGACACCCCTTCGTGTTCCAAACAATCTACTATCACCTTTACTTTTTCAAAATCCTCATGCGCATAGCTTACAAAAACTTCGTGTTTATCCATAAACGTCAATTTGCCTCCGTATCACAGTTGTTATAACTCTATAATAAATTGTACAATACACAATTGCAAATGTCAATACTGCAAAAACGCAAAACGGTACCGGAAAACTGCCGACGCACGCTTTTGAAAGACTTGATTGATAATAAATAACATAAACGGCGCTCGCAAAATTATCGTAGTGTTATTCTTCGCCCAAAAACATATGCAAAATTTGATAGAATTTTAAGGGCTCGATTGCTAAATGCAGTCGGGTCCTTTTGTGTTGGATTTTGAGATAAATGGGCAACAAGGTATTGACATTTTGCCACGGGGGGGGGGTATAATAAAATTGAAAAATTGTTCGCTTCGGCGACAAAGATGTGACGGAGGGAAATTATGAAAAAGAAATTGATTGTTTTGCTTTTACTATTGGCGGCGTGTGCGTTTGCGCTGGCGGGCTGCTTTGTAAATTCCGGTGTACCCGAAGGCGGCAACGGCGATGATCCAGATCCCACGCCCGATCCTGCGCCGGCTCCTGAATACACAAGCGTTAGTACCGTCGAAGACCTTTTGGCGCTTTCCGACCAAAGCGGAAAATACAAGCTTGCAAACGATATCGACGTGAGCGGCAGCGACTTTTCGCCCATACAAAACTTTTCCGGAATTTTGGACGGTGACAACAAAACTATCAGCGGATTCACCTACTCCGGTAGCGATCAAAACGTCGGTTTGTTTTCCGTTTTGAAAGGAACGGTTAAAAATCTTGTGCTTTCCTCCGTGGATATTCAGTGCACGGGCGGCGCAGGCAACGTCGGGGCCCTTTGCGGAACAAACAACGGCACGGTGGAAAACGTCACCGTCAGCGGCACGGTTTCGGCGCAATACTACAACAACGTTGGCGGCATCGCAGGTGTAAGCACTCAAATAACGGTGGCCAATTGCACAAACAACGCAAGCGTCAGCGGTAACGAAAACGTTGGCGGTATCGTGGGGCTGTGCGAACTGAGCCAAAACCCGTCCGTGTCCTTCGGCGGCAACACAAACAGCGGAGAAGTGCGTGGCAGAAACAACTGCGTTGGCGGTGTTGTGGGCGCATTCAGCAGCGTTGCTCAAAGTACAAGGAATTGGACAATTACCGTCAGCAACAATTCAAACGGCGGTGAAGTTCACGGCGACAGCAAAGTGGGCGGAATTGTCGGTTCGGTATGCGGAAATGCCTACAACGGAACACGTACAGTTGCACTTTCAAACTGTTCAAATGCGGGCAAAATTTTCGGTGAATCGGACTATGTAGGCGGCATTTTCGGTTTTGGCGAGCGTGTTACCGAAGTGACGACATGCAGTAACGCGGCGGATATAACGGGCGGCAACTACGTTGGCGGTTACGTTGGATATTCTACCACAACAACGGCTGTGAAATTGGCGGAAAACAACAACACAATAACGGGCAAAGCGTACGTCGGTGGCATTGTCGGAAGCACCGGTGCGGTGTCGGATTGCACAAACAACGGTCAAATTGTTTCTGACGGCGTTATTGTCGAGGACGGTGTTAGTGGTGCATACGTCGGCGGCGTTGCCGGTTGGACTCGTTCGTTGGAAAAATGCACAAATAACGTGGATATTGTCGTTTCCACAAGGGGTGTTTGCGTTGGCGGTGTCGCCGGACACGTAGAAATTGTGGATGCGTCTTTGGTTAAAAATTGCAAAAATTTCGGAAAGATCGAAAGCAACGGCGAATGTGTTGGTGGTATAGTCGGCTCTGTGGAAAGCCATTCCAGCACTACAAGAAATTGGACGGCTACCGCAAGCGACAATGTGAACGACGGCATAGTGCAAGGCGAAAGCAAGGTGGGTGGCATTGCCGGATTGGCAAAAGGTAATGCCAGTAACGGCACGCACACGCTTTCCTTTGCAAATTGTATCAACAAAAAAGCCGTTGTGAGTAGCGGCGACTACGCCGGTGGAATTTACGGCCGAGGCGAGTACATCAGCGACGTGAATGCGTGCTCTAACACTGCGAATATAACGGGTGGCAACTACGTGGGCGGCTACGTTGGATATTCCGGAACGCTAACCACTGTGAGTTTGGCGGAAAACAACAACACCATTCGTGGCAAAGCGTACGTGGGCGGCATTGCAGGCAGTGCCGGTTCCATGTACGATTGCACAAACAACGGCAAAGTAATTTCCGGCGGCGTGGTTGTTCAAGACGGCAGCAGTTTTGCATACGTTGGCGGTATCGTCGGTTGGACGCGTTCGTTGGAAAAATGCACCAATAATGCCAACGTTACACTCACAACCAAAGGCTATTGCATTGGAGGCATTGCCGGTTACGTGGATATTGTGGCGTCTTCCGTTGTGAAAAATTGCAAAAACCACGGGCA
>CAZADD010000076.1:0-5712 GCA_964483825.1 uncultured Oscillospiraceae bacterium | reverse complement strand
GGATACAGTGCGTAGTTTTGGAACACAAGGCCCACGCCTCTGTTTTCGGGAGACAATTCCGTTACATCGTCTTCACCGAAGAAGATTTTGCCGCTTGTGGGTGCTTGCAAACCGCAAATCATGTACAACGTTGTAGATTTTCCACAGCCGGACGGCCCAAGAAGACCAATAAGTTTGCCATCGGGGATTTCGAAATTGAATTTGTTGACGGCGACAACTTCTTGTCCGTTTTTGTTTCTGCTAGGGAAAATTTTTGTTAAATCTTGCAGAACAACTTTCATAATTAAATTCCTTCCTTTTTATTTTTGATGATATCACACGGCCACCGCCATGCGTGAACTGACAATGTTACTCTTCTTGGATTGTTGCAATAAGAACCAAGTTTGCAATTTGCGCAACGACACCAATATAGGCAAAAATCAACGAAACAATTGTGCAAACGTTGCGAAGAACCAATTTATCGTACATTATGCCTTTGTAAAAGTCCGTCGTGGTGGACAAATGCAAGAACAGTACATAACCGATACCCAATGCAACGGCAACACTGCGCAAAACAATTCGTCTGACAGGCCTATCCTTCATATTTGACGAGAAGAACTGGCAAATTGCACTACCCATTGACAAAATTGTTGCCAAAATAAGCCAAGTTGCTTCGTTACCGAAGCCCAAATCGGACAAGAGCATGTAGCAAATAGAACCGACAAACATTGCAAGCGTACCCACAAGAAACGTTATTCTTTTGGTAAGAGAAATCGTTTCCGGCGACTTCAACGTTGCCTTGAAAGAAGATAGATCCATAAAGAATTCCTCCGTAAAATTATCAATATTTTGCGTTCTCCGCCTTTTCGGCAGCCAACTCTTCCTTGTAGGATACCAACGCGTCGTAGTTATCGAACACCATTTGAGTTGCCAAATCCACAACCACCGTGTTGGAAATAAGGTCGTGAACCCAAGAACGTGTTTTCTTGGTGCAAGCGAACACCGCTATTTGCAAAATAAGCAAACCAACCAAAACAACGATGCCCGTCATGCCAAGCACGCCCAACGACATCATCAAAAACATCAAAACAGGGACCATCGTTTCCAGCGTGAATTTGCCCAAAATGGCACGCACAAACAGAGCAAAAGTATTGACACGCACGCCGTTTGTGAACACAACACCAATGTTGAACACCTTCATGCCAACCGTTCGTCCGTTTTTAAGCAAAAGCGGAACGACAAATTCGAACAAGACAAACGCCAAAAGTAACGATACCGACAAACACATCAACAAAAACGAATAGTACTTGACAAGCAAACCACTTTCGTTCAGTTCCGCATTCAACGCATCCAACGCTTTGTTGTAGTTTTCCTTTTCCGCATCGGTAAGTTCCGCAAACTCTTCCTCAGTCATACCGAAATCGACTTCGAACTGTTTTTCGTACCTTTCCGCCATTTGCGTTACTTGCTGTTGATGGTAATCGAGGTTAGTGATTGCCGACATGGCATACATAAAACCGACTGCCGCTATACACAACAAAATAAAATCCAGCAAAAAGGCTGAAATTCTCTTCAAGATGCTGGCTTTTTGGATATCATATATCATTCGCTAATCTACCGCCAAGTTGTTTTAACATAAAGAAAAGGCACCGACAGGGTAACACCCTGCTAAGTGCCTATTGATACATATTAACAGCAAAAGTATAGGGAGCAAAATTCCCCTTAAAGCAAGTTACCAATGCATTGTAAATGAAAGATGATGTATTCATAACACTGCTCCTTAAATCGTCTTTTGCATTTCAACACGCCTATTATACCATTTACAGCCTAAAAAAGCAACAGCATTTTGGGAAATAATTTCGTGTTAATTTTCGTTTTTGGCAAAATGTGCTACTTTTGACATTCACTTGCGTCCCACAAGCAAACTTCTTTCACTCCACGGCTGTATTCGGCAAGGTCCAAGCCGTAGCCAAACACAAATTCGTCCGGAACTTCAAAACACACGTAGTCTACCTTCACGTCAATTTTTCTTCTGGACGGTTTTGAAAGCAACGTCGCCACGGAAATGCTTTTTGCGTTCTTTTGGCGGAAAATTTTGGTGAGACCCTCAATCGTGATGCCCGTATCCACAATGTCTTCCACCAACAACACGTCACGGCCGTTGCAGTTGGCCGTTATGTCGCTGCGCACGATTATGTTTCCGCGAGATTCCATTCCCGTGCCGTAGCTGGAAACGGAAATAAAATCCACTTCGCAATCACAACTCATTTCTCTCACAAGGTCCGCCAAAAATATCCACGCACCTTTCAGCACGCCCACGACAAGCAAATCTTTGCCGCCGAAATCTTGGGATATTTGTTTTGCAACCTCTTTCACACGGCTGCGAATTTCTTCCGCCGATAAATACACTTTTCCTTGTTTTTTGCTCGCCATACCTCTTTTCACTCCGTTTCTACAAGCATTTTTATTCCAAACACGGTGGAGTTTTGGTCGATTTTCACAGAATCGGCAATTTCTACACCGCAAATTACAAGCACATTGTTTCCGTCCGCCAAAAGCAACAAACTGTCGCGCAAGCGGGCGGGAATTTTTTTATCTATCAAGTATCTGTTAAGCGGTTTTGTGCCCCCACCGCCGAATTTACAAAAAACGTCGCCTTGCTTTCTGGTGCGAAAAACCGCAGAGGGGGGAATTTTTTCCACATCCAAGCGCAAACCGTCGTCCACTTCTTGCAACACCGCAACTTTTCCAAGCGGCGTTGCCGTCACCCCCGTTGCAAAGGAAATTTCAAAGTCGAAACGGGGTTCTTCGCCGTTTTTCATAATGGTTATTTTGTCGTACTCATTAACCGCCACCAAATTGAACGGCAACGACACTTTTTTGCCGCCGTCGGCTTTTGCAAGGGACAAAATGGCCTCGTAGTGGGATTTTTCCACGTCGCACCAAATGTTCAACCGAGAAAACACTTTTTTTAGCACCCGATAAGCAATGGGGCGAGGCCCAATCAGCAAATTGACGGGAATTTCCGCACGTCGACCGTAAAATTTGACAGCGGAAACATCCGCCAAACTTTCCAAATAGGCGTTATCTTCGGCAATGTTTTCGGCAAAACGGGTGATATTCGATTGCACGTTTTCGTTCAGTTCGGCCAAAAGCGGAATAACTTTGTGCCGCAAAAAGTTGCGAGTGTACTTGGTTTGGCTGTTGGTTGCGTCGTAGACGTGCGGCACGCCGTGTTCTTGAGCGTATTTTTCGATATCCGCACGGGAAAGATGCAACAGCGGACGCAAGAACTTTCCGTTTTCACGGCGAATGCCCTCGCTACCGTTGGCACCGCTTCCCCGAATAAGATGCATAAGTACCGTTTCGGCGTTATCGTCGGCGTGATGCGCCGTGCACACCCAATCCACATCCAAGGAATTCAGCACTCCCAGACGAAGCAGGCGCGCGCCCGTTTCTTCGGATACTTTCATGGCCTGACAGTAAGAAGGTACGTCCACGTTGAAAGTTTTGCACACCACCTTGAATTTTTTGCAATAGTTGGCAACAAACTTACAGTCGTCCGATGCTTCCTTGCGCAAGTTGTGGTTTACCGTCACCACAAAAAAATCCGGACGAGGATTGGCCGTTGCAAACATGTGCAACATCACCATGGAATCCACTCCGCCGGATACGGCCAGCGCATATTTTCTTGTCAAGTCCAAATCAAGCATCGTTTTTCCTTTTTTTTTATTACAGCAATCCGTTGTTCTTCAAGCAGTCGCAAAGTTGCACAAACTGTTGCGTGGAAAGTTCTTCGCCACGGCAAGTTGCTTTCATGCCGCAATCTTGCAAAACTTTTTCCGCCGTGGCCTTGTCCGTTTTGAACCCCACGGCAATGTTGTTAACCAGCGTTTTTCTGCGCATGGCAAACGCCGTTTTAACCGTTTTTCTGAATGCTTTTGCGTCGTCAATGGGATACTTATCCCGTTTGAGCACTATTTTTACAACGGCACTATCCACGTTGGGTTGCGGATAGAACAGTTCTTTGGGCAAAATGCGTGTTATTTCCACATCGGCGACGGAATCTACCGCAACGGTTATTGCGCCGTACTGCTTGGTTGCCGGTTTTGCGACAAGCCTTTCGGCAACTTCCTTTTGCACCGTAAGCGTTAGCGAAGTAACGTTTTTGCCTTCTTCGATAAACTTCATCAGAAGCGGCGTGGTGATATAGTAGGGAATATTTGCCACAACAGAATACTTTCCGCCGCACAGCGATTCTATTTCCTCCGTGGAATACTTCATCACGTCACCCATCACAAGTTGCACGTTGGGACAATCGGCCAAAGTTACTGCCAAAACGTCCTTCAAGTTCCTGTCAATTTCAAATGCCACCACTTTGGGTGCAAAACGACTCAAAACACGAGTTAAAGTGCCTGCGCCCGCACCGATTTCCAAAACGGTATCGGCACAATCGGCATCGTCGGCAATTTGCGAAAGCAATCCGTCGTCCGTCAAAAAGTTTTGACCGAACTGCTTGTTAAAACGAAAGCCCTTGTCTTTCAAAATTTGCTTTACGTCCATCTACATCACCTTTTCGTAAACTTCCACAAAATCCGATACCGACCACAGTTGCGGCACGGGATACAGCGGATTTGCTTCCTTTTCGGCGTGAATTGCCAATTCCGTGAAATCTTCACGGTGAATTTTTCCGCCAAAGTTAGAGGGAATGCCCAATTTTTCGTTCATGTTGCGAATGGCGGCGATAAATTTTTCCGCCGCAACTTTATCCGAATCGTCTTGCTCGGCAACGGTGAGGCGTGCCAGTTTTGCCAACTTTTTCCAAGCGGTTTTTCCGAATTTATCCAAAACTTCCGGCAACAACACTGCGTTTGCCAAGCCGTGAGCAATGCCGTACTTGCCGCCCAACGAGTGAGCCAAAGCGTGAACGTATCCCACGTAGGCACGGGTGAACGCCAGCCCTGCAAGATAGGCAGCTTTTTGCATGTTTATGCGAGCTTGCAAGTTTTGTCCGTTGAAAGTTGCTTCTTCCAAATTGTCGAAAATAAGTTTAACTGCTTCCTCGGCATTCTTTTTGGTGGATTTCGTGTTGGCTCCGCCGATATACGCTTCCACTGCGTGCGTCAAAGCGTCCATGCCGGTGGTCGCCGTCAAAAACGGAGGCAACCCAACCGTCAGCACAGGGTCCAAAATGGCGTAGTGCGGAATAAGCGCAAAGGAATTGATTGCATATTTGTCGTGCGTGGCACTGTCGGTGATGATGGCCGCAACGGTGCATTCGCTGCCCGTTCCCGCCGTGGTGGGCACTGCAAAAAACGGAGGCAACTTTTTGCGCACTTTCAGCAAGCCTTTGAGTTGGTTCACGGATTTTTTGGGACGAACGACGCGTGCGCCGATAGCCTTTGCACAATCCATTGCCGAACCGCCGCCAAACGCCAAAATTCCGTTGCAACCGTTTTGCAAATAGACGGCAAGCCCTTGTTCCACTTGGTCTACCGTTGGGTTGGGCAAAACACCGTCAAAAACGGCATACTGCAATTTTTCTTCCGCATTTTGAAAAAAACCGTCCAGAGCATGACGCTCCAAAGCGGCTTTATCACAAACAATCAACGGACGGTTAACGCCGTGCTGCGCAAGAAAATCTACGGCGGAAGCAAAACTGCCTTCGCCTTGCAAAAGTTGCGGTTCCCTCCAAGGCATCACTGCCAAGGCAACACGCATAACTGCCTGATA
>CAZADD010000075.1:0-5867 GCA_964483825.1 uncultured Oscillospiraceae bacterium | reverse complement strand
TTGAAGGTTACGAAAGAAGAATAGACAAAATCAATTCCGAACTTAAAAAGTACGGTTTGGCTTCTTTGGAAGAAGCACGCGATTTGTGCTTGTCTCACGGCGTAAACGTGGAAGAAATCGTCAAGGGAGTTCAACCCATCGCATTTGAAAATGCCGTTTGGGCCTACACCTTGGGCTGCGCAATCGCATTCAAACAAGGCGTTAAATCCGCTGCGGAAGTTTCCGAATGCATCGGTTTGGGTCTTCAAGCATTCTGCATTCCCGGTTCTGTTGCCGATCAACGTAAAGTTGGTCTCGGACACGGCAACCTTGGTGCAATGTTGCTTCGCGAAGAAACGGATTGCTTCGCATTCTTGGCAGGACACGAAAGTTTTGCTGCAGCAGAAGGCGCTATCGGTATTGCACGTAACGCAAACAAAGCTCGCAAAAAACCTTTGCGCGTTATCTTGAACGGTTTGGGCAAAGATGCCGCTTATATCATTTCTCGTATCAACGGCTTCACCTATGTTCAAACGGAATATGACTACTACACAGGCGAACTCAAAATCGTGCGTGAAGTTCCGTTCTCCGACGGCGAACGCTCCAAGGTTCGTTGCTACGGCGCTGACGACGTTAACGAAGGCGTTGCAATCATGCGTTTCGAAAAGGTTGACGTTTCCATCACCGGTAACAGCACCAACCCCACCCGTTTCCAACATCCGGTTGCAGGCACCTACAAGAAATGGTGTATCGAAAACGGCAAGAAGTACTTCTCCGTTGCAAGCGGTGGCGGCACGGGCAGAACGTTGCACCCGGATAACGTTGCGGCCGGTCCCGCATCCTACGGCATGACGGACACAATGGGCCGTATGCACTCCGACGCTCAATTTGCAGGATCTTCTTCCGTTCCCGCTCACGTGGAAATGATGGGCTTGATCGGCATGGGCAACAACCCCATGGTTGGAGCAACCGTTGCTTGCGCAGTTGCAGTAAGCCTTGCAAAATAATTAGACTTGTAAAAACACAAAAAGCCTTTGCTCACTTTTGAGTGAGCAAAGGTTTTTTTTGATGATGTTTGGCAAGGGCACATTGGCGGTTTGTGGGAAAAATGATTTTTCACCGTGCTTGACGGTTCAAAAATAGTATAAGTTTTGATTAGTGGAAGTTGAGTTGGTTAAATTGAATGTTAACTACTTTTCCGCCCCAAAAACAAGTTTTCAAAATATCATCGCATTTTCTTTTCAATTTTTTCTTTTGTTTTTCACTGGCGGCGATTTATCGTCACTTTTGCATGCGTTGTCATGCATTTGTGGCGGTCAAAAACTTTTGTGTTCACATTGCAAAAAACAATTGACACGGCAAAATTTTCGTGCTATTCTAAACACGCTAGGGGTGCCTAACGGCTGAGAGAGTCCCTTTGAACTTGTTCAAGTTAGTACTTGCGTAAGGAAGCGAACGTAATAGTTTGCTATCTTTTTGCGCTTCTGACTTGTTGTCGGAAGTATTTTTTTTGCAAAGGAGGCAGAAAAATGAAAGGATTTTTGGAAAAATACGGCGAATTGTTCAATGCTAACCCAAAAAGTTATCGCAAATTTTTGGAAGCGGTGATAGACGACGTTTCTAGCATCGCACTTTATTTGGCGTTGGCTTTTGCGGTTGCACTTGTTGTTTGGGCAATCGTCATTCGTAACCGTGACGAACAACAGTTGGCGTCGGCGCGCAAAACCATGCTTGGCATGGTGATAGGCTTTTCCGTCGGTGTTATCGTGGTTTTGGGTGCATTTAACTTGTATGCCGAAACGCTTGACGAAGACTTTAACCTTGCAAATTTGTTGCTTATCGTTGGTTTGTTCGTTCTTGCCGTGGCAGCAGTGATCACCTATGTGGCTGTTCGTCACCGTCCGTGTCGCAAATGGGTTGCGCTGGGGTTTGGTGTGGCAATCGTTGCCTACGTGGTGGTGTTGTTGTGTGTGGTTGAGCCGGCCGATTCTTCGTTCGTTCCGGGCATTCCCACCTACGACGAAACGCAAGGCACGTTTGTGTCTTCCGAAGGTTCTTCGTGGCTTATGTATGTTGTCAGCGGTGTGCTAGTGGCGGCAATAGTTGTGTTGGCACTGTTGGATGGAAAACACACTCCGTTTGATACAAAATCGCTCACTTATGCGGCAATTTGCATTTCAATTTCTTTTGCGTTGTCCTATATCAAGTTTTTCTCCATGCCGCAAGGCGGTTCCGTGACATTTGCAAGCATGTTGCCGTTGGCGCTGTATTCCTACATGTTTGGAACTCGCAAAGGCGTTATTGCAGGCGTTGTTTACGGCTTGTTGCAGTTTGTGCAATCTCCGCAAATGTATCAACCCATGCAAGTGTTGTTGGATTATCCCATTGCTTTTGCATCCATCGGTCTTGCAGGCATCGGCCGCAAAATGAAGTTTTTGAAAGGTAACGTGCAACTAGAATTCGCTTTGGGAACGTTGATTGCCGTGCTGTTCAGATATATTTCGCACATTGTCAGTGGCTACTTTGTGTTTTACAGTTGGGCAACCGGCGACAGTCCGTTGGTGTATTCAATCGTTTACAACTCCTACGTTGTTGTCGACCTTGCAATAGTGATTGTAATGGGCGTGCTGGCGCTGTCTTCGCGCAATTTGCGTCGCACGGTGCTTGCCGCCGATATGACAGAAATCGGATAACAAAGGTTATTGCACGCCAATGTAACGCGTTTGTAATGTTCGACGAAACGTACCGTGTAACTGAAAAGACGTTTTGAAAACGAAAATTGCATTGATGGTGCACGGTGACGAAAGAAAAATGGCTATATTTTCAAGAGGGTGCAATCCGAAATGGATTTCGCCCTTTTTTTGTTGTGGTGTTGGTGCACAAGGCGGCGGTTTGGATGAATTTTTTTTGTTGCGTTTTGTTAACCGCTTAACTAAAATTTTTGTAGTTTTTCTCAAATGCCGCCAGCTACCGTCCAGTTGAAATTTTAATCCTTTGGCACGCTTGATGTCTCTCCGTGGATGTTATTGCTGTTTGCCGAGTGAAAGTTTTGTTGTGGTGTTGACACGAAGAATTCCTTTTGTAATGTTGCATTTTGCATAACAATTCAACCCAAAATTTCATGTTTTTGTTTTTCGGACGACGTTATATATTTTGCGCTCGGCACCATTTGGTTGGATTTTTCATCCTTTGGTGCGCTTGCAATAGTTGCTTTCGATGCAATTTTTCGGTTGATAACGGTAGCCGTCGTGAGCAAGATATGAAATGCGGTTGTTAATTTCATCCGCCAAAAGCGTTTTGGTTTTTTTAGCGGTGACTACTTGATTTATTACAGCATGCAGCGGCATTCTTGGACGAGGTTTGTTACATTGCGGAAAAAATGATGAAGTTGCCGCTAGCCTCGTGCGTGCTTTTGTTGCCGCACACATGCAGGCCCGCCGTTTTTCTCTGTAATTTTAGTTTTCACAATTTGCAAATTTTTAGTTTTGCAACAAAAAAACTAACACAATACTGTTCTGGAACGGCATATTTAGCAATCGGCAAACAAAAAGTGCCTCAAAATTCAAAAAAAATTAAAAATTTTTCAAGTTTTTTCAAAAACCATCTATACAAAGGCAAACGGATGTGGTATAATGGGGTCGGAAATTTCGGGAGAAGGAAAACGACATTGTCGCAAGAGGGTTCTTGCCGAAATTTAGTATCAAAATTCCTGTTTTTTCAAAAACAAAGGGGAAGGAAAATGGAAAGAGTAGCATTAATCGATCTTGGCTCCAATACTGCAAGGCTTGTCATCTACGACGTTTTGGATGGCGGCTCGTTTGTCGTGGCAGATGAATATCACGAAGCGGTGCGTTTGGGCGAGACGGAAGCAGACGGAAGTTTGAAGCAAACGCGCATCATGCAAGCCATTGCCACGCTCAAACTTTTCAAAGATATTTGTGCAATCAAAAACGTGAACAAGGTTTTGGCTGTTGCCACTGCCGCTGTTCGCCGTGCAAGCAACCAAAAAACGTTTTTGTCGGATGTCTTCAATGAAACGGGTATCAGAATCACCGTCGTTTCGGAAGAAGAAGAGGCAAACTACATTTACCAAGGCGTTATCAACTCCATGGAGATTCCCCGTGGCTTGATCATGGAAATCGGCGGCGGTTCCACCAAATTGGTGTACTACAACCGCAGAACCATTTTGCACACCAAAATTTTCGAGTTCGGCGCAGTAACGCTTACAAATATGTTCGTTTCGGCCGATAAAACACCCGAACAGTGCGAAGACGACATGGTGGATTACGTTCGTTCTCAGCTGGAACAAGTTGATTGGTTCAAGGAAATCGACCCCGACACACAACTTATCGGTGTTGGCGGAAGTTGTCGCAACCTTGCTCGCATAGTTCGCAAGGTGAAGAAGTATCCGTTGGATATGGTGCACAACTTCAACATGCAAGTGGAAGATTTCAATTACATCCACAACATGATTCGCACGTTGGATTTGGACAAAAAACGCCGCATCAAGGGTTTGAGCTCCGCCCGTGCCGACGTTTTCCCTGCAGCTTTGGCGTTTATCAAGGCTTTTGTGGATTACATGGGCTTCACCAAGATTGTTTCTTCCGGAAACGGTTTGCGCGAAGGCGTTATGTTTAACTACGCAGTGCCGCAAACGTTGGAAAAACCCATCAGCGACGTTTTGGGATACAGTTTGCGAAGTTTTGCAATGCACATGGGTGTGGATGTACCCCATGCAGAGCAAACGTTCAATTTGTGCGTTCAACTGTTCAAACAGTTGCGTGTGTTGCACAAGTTTCCCCGTGCCTACGTCAAGGTGTTGAGGGTTGCGGCAATGTTGCATGATATCGGCAAAACGTTCAAGTTCTACAACAGCCCCAAACACACGGCCTACATGATTTTGAACAGCAACCTCAACGGCATTTCACACAAAGATTTGGTACTTGCTGCCTACGTTTCCGATGTCAACAACAAGGAAGAAGTTAACACCACCGAATGGGCAAAGTACAACGGAATTCTCACTCCGGAAGATGTCGAAGCCGTCAAAAAACTGTCCGTTATTTTGCGTCTTGCTGCCGCTTTGGATGCAAGCATGCACGGAGTTGTAACGGAAATAAGTTGCGATGTTTTGGGCGACAGCGTTATCATGAAAACGGAAGTTACCGGCGACGCAATTTTGGAACTGAAATCAGCTTCGGCAGTTGCGTTGGATTTCAAAAAAGTGTTCCGCAAAAATTTGGAAATGTTCTAAAACGGAAAAATTCAGCTATAAAAAAGACGAAAGCACAGTTGCTTTCGTCTTTTTTAGTTTTGGGCATTGTTTTTTTTGTCCGTTGCGGCTGGCCAACTCTCAAAAACTTTTTCATATCGTGAATACTTGAAAAATTGCACTTGTCTTGCACTGAATATTTTTTAGGGGGCTTAATGTCAAATACCGAAGTGTTGTATTTTGCTCCAATGCAAAACGTTTTTTGAGAGTTTTTTCGCCGTTATGCGGACATGTTTTGCGGCCACTGTTCGCACTCTATTTTTATTGCAGAACTCAAGTTTTTCGGTTTCGCTACTCCAAGTCGGCACTATTTGTTGCAAATTTGTGCTTACACTGTCGTGTTTCGGTACGTTTTTGGGGATGCAATATTTGTGAGGGCAATAAATTTCGCCCTTATGCACAATAGTTGGAGTTTTTATTGTTGCGTGAGCGTGTTTTGTGGCCACCGCTCGCACTCTATTTTTATTGCAGAACTCAAGTTTTTCGGTTCGAACGCCTCAAATTGGCCCAAATTATTGCAATTTTGTGCCAGTGGTGTTGTGTTTGGGACCACTAGGCGGTCATTTCAAGTACCAGTTGTTGTACAAGGTGTAAAGTTTGTTCTTCACTTCCGGGTCGG
>CAZADD010000074.1:0-6093 GCA_964483825.1 uncultured Oscillospiraceae bacterium | reverse complement strand
GCAAACTTGTACTAATATATACTACCACTTATGCCGTCAATAGTCAAAGACTATTATAGTAATAGTATCAAAAAATAAATATCAAAATATTTTTTCATTTTTGAATTTTCAACGACGTTCTCCGCAAATAGCGAAGATAACGTCGTTTTTTTGAAACGCCTTGACGAAACAAACATTGAGCCGAGCGAAATAACAGGCTCCACTACCAATACCAACACAAATAACCGAGCAACAAAGTTTTCGATTGCTGTTTTTTTTGTTTGCCGACACGCCGCCCCAAAACAACAACCGCAGTTACGTCCAAGTCCGACTTTTACAATCCGTTTAGTTGTGATATTAAAATTATAGTTCAATCGCATCAATCAAAAAGTCACAAAAAAATCTCTCTGCTTTCCACGCAAACGACTTTATACAAAAAGCAACAAAAACAGTATAAAACAGAACGCATGTGTAGCTATGCAATTTTGAGAGATTTAGAAAAAGAATTCCACTTGCTTGCTTATGAAAACTGCACTGCGAGGCACCTTGGACGGGCAACTAAAAACCAACAGTTTCAAATTGTTTTGGGATAAAAATTCAAATTCTTGCACAACCGCGCTAGACAAAGAACCACGCAAACGACTTTACACAAAAAGCAACAAAAGGACAGTATTAAATCGGAACGCATATGTGGACACGCAATTTTGAAAGATTTAGAAAAAGAATTCCACTTGCTTGCTTATGAAAACTGCACTGCGAGGCACCTTGGACGGCAGATAAAAGCCAACCGTTCCGAACTGTTTAGAATTAGAGTTAATTTTTTTGCACCAAATATTTAACATTAAGCAAAAAAGAACCCGAACGTTTTTGTTCGAGTTCTTGTTTTTTATACTTTTCGACGGCGTTATTTAAAATTTCACAAAACACCACGCCATTGGGAATATTCAAACGTGGCAATTTTCAATGCGCAAAACGCCGGCAACCGCTGTTGCAAAAAGCTATTTTGTTTTTGCGCTTTTGGTTGCTCTTTTTGTTTTGGGCACCGTCGGCTTTTCCGCGTCAACGCCGTTTTGCTTTATTGAACCGCAGCAAATAAAGCGTCCCGAACGCGCACCGAACAGCATTATTCCGTCGCTATCGAAGTGCAATTTTACTTTTTGACCCAATTTGTAGGTGATACCGCCAAAGATAACGCCGGTGACGAGGTATTCGCCTATACGCACACGCACGGTTGTTTCCATGCCGGTAGGCATTGCCGAATAAATTTCGCCCTCTATTGCACCGCTATCGGATATTTTCACCGCTTCGGGGCGAATTCCCAAAATAAAATCGTTGTCGGTAAGTTCACGTTCTTCGTCCAATTCGCTTTCGTCCACTTTGGCAATGTGACACTTGAATTTGACGTCCTTGTTGCCCTTTTCCACGTTGCGTTTATCCGCAAGCAATTCTTGGCGGCGCTGTTCTTTTTGTTCGTCCAACAATTTGTCTTGCGCATGCCATTGGGCCAAGTTTATTTCTTCGTTGGGCACGAAAGTCAGCTTTTGACCGTTCCAAACTTGACATTCCAATCCTTCGGCACCCTGTTGTCCGTTTGCCTCCACAAAGTTGATAGAAGGATTACCAACAAAATCCGCCACAAAAGTGTTGTTGGGGTGTTTGTAGACCGTCAAAGGAGCGTCATACTGTTGCAACACACCGTTATCGATAAGGCAAATTGCCGTTGCTAGCGTCATTGCCTCCATTTGATCGTGCGTTACGTAAACGAACGTACTGCCCGTGTCCACGTGCAAGCGCTGCAATTCACTGCGCATTTCCAAACGCAGTTTTGCGTCCAAGTTGGAAAGCGGTTCGTCCATGAACAAAACGGTGGGCTCCGGTGCCAACGTTCTTGCAATGGCAACGCGTTGTTGCTGACCGCCGGAAAGTTCGGCAGGATATCTATCCATGAACATGCCTATTTTCACTATTCGAGACACACGCCGCACGGATAAATCCACTTCTTCTTTGGAAAGTTTGCGTTTGATCTTGACAACTTCGCCGTCCTTGACGTATTCGAACTGTTCGTTCAAGGAACAACCTTTTTGTTCGGTGGCGGCTTTTTCGTTTTCGATGATTTTTGCCATTTCTGCCACGACGGCATCCGCCTTCGATTGCGGATCTTCCGCAGTATCAAACCCGTAGCCGACAAGTTTCTTGGCCGTCATCATAGAAATTGTGTAGGTGTCAATCAACTTCAAATACAGTTTATCCTTG
Organism: uncultured Oscillospiraceae bacterium; assembly: GCA_964483825.1. Lineage (GTDB taxonomy): Bacteria > Bacillota > Clostridia > Christensenellales > CAG-314 > Fimimonas. The sequence continues at coordinate 3,861 of CAZADD010000074.1, read as the reverse complement.
TTGACTTGTCCCTTTTTGTCCCGACAGTCGTTGGTAAGTTCCACCACTTTGCGCCAATCGGAAACGATTTCCGAAATACGTTTTGCAACGCGAGCCTCGAAGGAAATTTGAGGCAGCTCGTCTTTGATATTGGTAAGCCCAAAAGAAATGTTTTGATAAACAGTCATGTTGGGCCACAAAGCGTAGTTTTGGAACAAGAAACCCACTTTGCGTTTATTGGGTGGAACGTTAATGCCCATTTCGCTGTCGAACACTACGCGGTCGCCAATCACGATGCGTCCGCTGGTTGGCGTTTCCAACCCTGCTATCATGCGCAAAGTTGTTGTTTTGCCGCAACCGGACGGGCCAAGCAAAGTGACAAATGCATTGTTTTCAATTTTCAAATCAAGGTGTTCCACGGCATAGAAATTGCCCCACCTTTTTGTTACGTCTGTTAAAATAATTTCAGGCATAGTTGTTAACCTCCGATTCCTTTGTCTAGGGACGCGCCCGTCAATTTGTTGATAATCGCATTGCACACGAGCACGGTAACTATCAATATCAAGTTGATACCGCTTGAGAATGCGTACAAACCCATTTCGTCGAAATAGTCGATTGTCGTGGATAGAATGAATCCTTGCGTACACAACAGCATAAACAACGACAACTCACGGATACACGTGATGAACGGAAGTAAATAGCCGCTCAAAATCGACGTTTTTTGAATGGGAATAATTATGTTGAACATCCGCTTGAACCAAGGAATATCCTGAATTATTGCAGATTCTTCAATTTCGCCGCTAATTTGCAACATCGAGTTCAGCGAGCTGCGGCTTGCAAAAGGAATATATTTGACGGTACCTGCAATAATCAATATCCAGTAGGTGTTGTACAAGTTAAGTTTTCCGCTGAACAGCACAAAGAATGCTACGCCAACGGCAATGGACGGCATCAAATACGGAATGAACGCAATATTATTTACGTAGTTGGCAAATTTGCTGCGACGCTTTCGGGATACGGCATAGCCTATCAATGTGCCCAGCGTTCCCGCTATCAACGCACAAGCAAAAGATACTAACATCGTGCCGCCGTAAGCTTTCCAAATCATGCTGTTGTGCAAAATTCCCAACTGTCCGTAAAGCCCCGCTTCGCCCGTGGGATCGTCGTAGGTCCACCACTTTAACGTCAGGTGCGACCAATCGCCCGTTTTGAAAAAGCTGTAATCGCCGGGGTTAGGCAAAAACGTTTCCATACCAAAGGAAATTAACGGCCAAATACTTGTGAAGAACGTGAAGATAATCAACACGACCGCTATGGCATACTTGCCAACTTTGCCAAGGTTGATTTTGGAAATTTGTCCGGATTTTCCCGTGACCGTCGTGTAGTTTTTTCTACTTTTCAAACTTGCTTGGTTAAGCAACAGCACCACAACGCCCATCACCATCATGATGATTGCAAGTATGCTCGCCTCGCCTTGATATTTATCCGTTATTTCCAAGTAGCGTGTGGAAAGCGTGGATAACTTCAAGTAGTGAGGCACGGGATAACTTCCCATGGAACTTCCGAACACCAACAAAACCGTGGATAATATTGCCGGCTTGATCATGGGCAAGGTGATGCGCCCCATAATCTTGTACTTGGGCGTATCCAATATCGTTGCCGCCTCTTCCAAGTTGGCATCCATATTGCGGAAAATACCGCCGATAAGAATGTAGGCAAACGCCGAATAGTGAAGCCCCAACACAATAACGCAAGGGAACATTCCCTGACACCACCACAGCGGCATGCGAATTCCGAACAAACCTGCAAGCAATCCATCGCTGCCGCCCGTTACCGCCGCACTGTTGAACATGTTGTTCCAAACAAGTGCCAACGTCCATTGCGGCATTATGTAGGGGAAAATGAATATCGAACTGAGATATTTTTTGCACTTCAAATTGGTGCGTGTCACCAAGAATGCAAACAGTCCGCCAAACAAAACTGCCGCCACACAGGAGAAAAACGCAAGAACCAGCGTGTTCCACAGCGGCGTCCACAGGTTGGTTTTGGCAAGATTGCTAGTGAACAAATCCACATAGTTTGCAAAGGTGTATCCGTCCGCTTTGCCCGTTAGATATTGATCGATAGAGCCGGGGTGAATGATAATTGTGTCGTTAATGATGGAAATGATAGGCGCAATAGTTGTGAACGTGCACAAAATGCCCATTATAACAAGAATGACGTTATAGGGCTGCATAAAATAGGTTTTAACCTTATTTAGCCCGATTTTGAATTTTCCGGGCTTTTTCAACGCTAAATTTTCCATATAACCTCCAACACGGAGCCGAGACTCTCCCGACTCCGTGCCGATTTAGTTTAGTACTTTATTTAAGTGTGCCAATTCGCTGCTTGTTAGCCGGCATATTTATCCAGCAATTCAATCCAAGAACCAACCGTGAATGCTACGCTTGCGCAGTATTCGGGATCTTCGATAACAAGTCTGCTTTCCCACCAATCAAAGCCCTTGTCGTTCAATGCGAGGAACGGGCCGCCTTCTGCGGTGTTGCCGCCGGTTGAGTGGTTGTATTTTGCTTCGTTTGCTGCTGCCAACGTCGGGTTGGAAGAATATCCGCCGATATCTTTGCCCCATGCAGAGAAACCGTCAACGGTTTCGGTCATGTAAGCAATGAATGCGCATGCCGTCCAGGGCAGCGGGCTGTTATCCGTAACGAACAAGTAGTGGCAATATCCGTAGCCGCCAAGTCCGGTGTAGTCGTCTTGATAAGCAGCAATTTTAATGTTGTTTTTGGAAACGTCCGCACTTTCGGAAACGGAACGAAGTTTGGAGTAAACCAAAAGTCCGAATTGGTCAGTAGCACTCTTTGCAACCAACGTGTTGCAGATGGGGCCGTCGTCGGTTTGTGCACTGTAGCTGTTAACCCACAGTTTGATCCAAGCAAGTGCATATTTTCCGTTTTCGTCAAGTCCCAAATCCTTTGCGTCTTGTGCAACGCCTTCGATAACAGCGTCGATACGCGTCTTTTCGGCACCGCTCACGCTTGCATAAGCAGTTTTAAGTTGAGCTGCGTATTCGGGCTTCGTTAGCATGTAAAGGAAGTTTTTGCCAACGATTTCGCTGTCGATATCCATGAACAAACCGTGCTCGCCGTCACGAACGAAATCCCAAATGTTTTTGTAGGTTTTGCTGCCGGTGCAGTTGTACATGAACACTTTGTTCAATGTTTGAAGAGCAAGATATCCGTCGTATTTATCAGCGGACGTGTTGTTAGCCTCTGCCCATCCTTTGGGGATAAAGGTATCCAAAACGCCGGTTTGAACCATCTTGGATTCAATTTGGTTGCCGTCTTGAATCAACGTCATGGCAAACGTTCCAACTTCTTTTTTGGAATCAGCCGTCAATTGGTCGAAAATCTTGTTGTTTTTGGGTTGTTGCCATTCGTAACTGAGAGTGTACGAACTATCCAAAGTTTGAAGATACTTGATGAACAAGGGCAATGCCGTCTTGCCGCGGCTGGAGTTACCCACGCCGTAGAAGGTTTTGCCGTTCGATTCTTCGATGGCCTTGCGTCCCAACTCCTCCAACGTCATGGATTGAGCTTGCGCAATAATTTTTTGAGTTTCGCTTTGCGCTTTGCCGCCGTCACACGCAATCATCAAGATTGCCGTGGCAGACAACACTACTGCAAGCAACACTGCAAATAGTTTTTTCATGTTTTTTCCCTCCGAAAATTTTATATTGTTAACACGCCTGTGTTAATAATTCGCTTTCAGCAACTTTTCAAGATTAAACCAACCTTAAAGTTGTGGATATATTATAACATCATCACCCCCCCCCGTGTCAATACCCAATTTTTGCAAATTGGCAATTTTTTTGCAATTTTT
>CAZADD010000073.1:0-6093 GCA_964483825.1 uncultured Oscillospiraceae bacterium | reverse complement strand
TGTTGCTGCGTCGGACACAAACGGTCACATTTTTTGTTGCAACAAGTTTCACATTTTGCTGCAATCGATTTCAAAAACAAATTTCTTTGCTGTGTTCCACCTTGCACCCTTTTTGTGCGTAGTAGTTGAACATTTCCGGCAGTTTGCTTTTGTCGTAGCTTGTGACGCAATCGGACAAAACGTGGACGGTGTAGCCGCATTTTGCCATGTTGAAACTTGTGGATTTGATACAGGCCGTGGCATCTGCGCCCACCACAAAAAATTCGGTGATAGCGTGTTTTGCAATGAATGCCGCAAAATCCTGACTTGTTAGCGCATTGCTTTTGGTTTTGACAAAAACATTTTCCGACACTACATGCAATTCCGGAACGAATTCCGCACCGTGAGTGCCGGCCTTGAAGGTTCGTGTGCCTTCGGACAAATTGTTGTGTTTGACGTACACCACGTGCCGGCCGTTTTACTTTGCACGCTCCACTGCGTCGTTAACGTTTTGGATGATTTCTTTGTAGTTTTTTGTGACATCATTTTGCAAATCTATCAAAACCAAAGCACGATTATTCATTAGTTCTCCTTTTGTCTGTTGGCAATGCCGGCATAAATTTCTTCCGGGATCATAGGTGAACAAATAAGTTCAAACAAGTTATCTTCAATTTTGCCGTTCTTGGCATATTGTCGGCCGGCTTCTCGCACCGCTTGCAGTCTTGGAACGGTTACTTCACGAGCCTCCGCAATGTTGAACATTGGCGTTTCCGGCACGGTTACGATTGTTGTATTTTGCGGAAACAGCAAATTGAATTGCGTCACGGCCGCTTCAAAATTGCGCTTGCTGTTTGGAAAACCGCAACCGCAAATCATCAAATATTTCAAGTGAGAGTAGTCGCCTTGCATGACGTGTTCGTAGCGTTCGCCCACTTTTTCCATTTCTATAGACGACAACGGCAAAATGCGGTCGATAATGGCTTTGAGGGGTGCAGGCATACCGTAGCAATAAAGCGGAAAACTGAACAAGAGCAAATCCGATTGCAACATTTCCTGCAAAATGTCCTTCATGTCATCGTCGATGACGCAACCTTTGCCCGTGCGCATGCAATGGAAACAACCCGTGCAATACTTCACGTTGCAATCGACGGCATTAACCACGTGAATTTCGTTTTGAGAGACGTCATTCATGCCTTGCAAAAATGCGTTTGTTAGGCACATAACATCGCTGTTTTGGCGTTTGGGGCTTCCGTTCAACACCATTATTTTCATAACTTTTTCTCCTTTTAACGGTTAAATTTCAACTTGCTAGCACAAAACTCACGCTTGACGGATTTGCGTGAATTAAGTACCCGTTTTTTGGGTTTACCACACAAAAAAACCGTTTAATTTTGACTGCTTGCAGCTTTTTCAAATGCCAAAACTGCCGAAAACTGCGCAGTTAGCATTGCGCTGAGTTCTTCCGTTTTGAAACTGCACGCCTTTGTGGCGCACAGTGCACCAATTCCGAAAGTGTAGATCCACACAGTGCGAAAAACATGCTTGGCTTGGCTTTCCGTCAAACTATAGTCGTTTTCCAACGCCAAAATACTTTCCTTTGCCGTGCTGCCCAATTTGACAAAAAGATCGTCGAACGCAACGGTTTGAGAATTTTCTTGCATGAAAAGCAGTTGATACAACTTGGGTTCTTGCGTGGCAAATTGCACCATTTTCATTCCTATTTGTTTGAAATGCGGCAACTCGGAAAAGTTGGCGGAAAATGTCTCGAAACGATGCATTGCAGCCAATTTCACTTGGTTTTGGATTTCTTTCATAGAGTCGAACACGGTGAATATGGGGCTTGCGGAACAATGGAGTTTTTCTCGCAAGCTGTTTGCCGTCAACGCTTCCACTCCGTTTTCCGACGTGATTTGCAATGCGGCTTCGACAATTTCTTCTTTGGAAAATTTGGGTTTCGGGGGCATGATTTCTCCTTTTGCGAATGCTCGTTCTAGAACGACCATTCTAGATATTACCTAGATTATACCACTTTCACCTACGCAGTCAAGAAATACAAATAAATTTTTTCGGAAAATTTTCAGTAGGTTAGTAAAAACGGTTATATACCACTATTCCAACACGCATGGTTGCTTTCCGACAAAACGTTGCCACTTTCTAACAAAAAAACACACGGCGTTGCGTTTAGCAGCGTCGTGTGCTGAAATTAGCTGTCTAATTGTTTGTTTCGGCACGTTAAAAACGAAAGGAACGCAGTTGGATTTCGCCGTGATTAGCATAAGTAACAACCAAAACATTACCCTACGGCAAATTTTAGTAGTTGCTAAAAACTAACGACACCAACTTCATTCGTGCTTTGCCCGTGAATTTCCAAATTTGCAAAAGATTCTTGACCGAACTCGACAAACGCCGTCACAAACAACGAACGACGTGCTGCGCCAAACAAACTGCCTTACGCCTTGCCTTGCAATTGCTGTTTAGAAAATTGCAAAGTGTACAAATTGTAGTAGCGGCCCTTGTTTTTGAGCAGTTGATCATGGTTGCCCTGCTCCACTATCTCACCGTGAGAAAGCACGATTATGTTATCGGCATGTTGAATAGTAGACAATCTGTGCGCAACCATTATCATGGTGCCGACGTTCATCATTTTGGAAAGGGAATCTTGAATCAAAATTTCCGTTTCCGTGTCGATATTGGCCGTGGCTTCGTCCAAAATCATCACTTCCGGCTTGTGAATGATTGTGCGGGCAAAAGACAGCAGCTGGCGTTGTCCGGCCGAAAAGTTGTTGCCGCGCTCGCGAACCTCTTCGTCCAAGCCGCCGGAAAGTTTGGCAATGAACTTATCCGCATTGACGTAGCGGCAAGCCTCCTCCACTTCCTCGTTAGAAAAGTCTTCACGCAAGGTTATGTTGCTGCGAATAGTTCCGGCAAACAGAAAAACGTCTTGCAACATTTGCCCGAAATGTTTGCGCAAGGAACTGATTTTGATTTTTCTTATATCCACGCCGTCCAACAAAATTTGACCTTTTTGAATGTCGTAGTTGCGGCACAGCAACGACAAAATCGTTGTCTTTCCGCTACCCGTTGCACCCACAAACGCCACAGTTTGTTTTGCTTTGATGTGGAAGCTGACGTCTTTCAGCACCCATTCGCCTTCGTTATAGGCAAACCAAACGTTTTTGAATTGGATATCGCCTTGAACGTTTTCCAATTCCACGGCATCTTCGTCATCCACGACATCGGGCTGAATATCCATTATCGTGAATATTTTTTCCGCCGAAGCAAACGCCGATTGCAAACGGTGGAACTGTTCGGCCAAACTTTGAATGGGATTGAAGAAGCGAGAAATGTACATATAGAACGCTACGATAATATTCGCAGTGATTTTTTGTCCCAAAAATTCCCAATCGTCCATGTAGCCTTTGCTTCCCAAGAAGAACAAACACAGCACAGAAGAAATGTACAACATGTACACCGACGGGCGGAAAATCCCGAACACGAAAACTTGTTCTTTTTGTGCTTGATACAGTTTGTCGCACTTGGCGTTGAACTCTTCCGTTTTGCGATCTTGGCGATTGAAAATTTGAATAATCTTCATGCCGCTGAGGTTTTCCGAAAGGAAGGTGTTAACGTCGGTGAAGCCGTCCTTCACTTTGCGGAAAGCACGCCGTGAAAACTTGCGGAACATCACCGTGAAAAGCACAACGAAAGGTACGAAGCACAAAACCATAAGCGTTAGCAAATAGTTGATGCACAGCATTGCCACCAACACGCCCACTATCACGAAACAGTTTTGCACCAAATTCACCAACATGCCTGTGAACATCATGGAAATTGTGCCTGTATCGTTGGTTACACGGGTTACCAATTTTCCCACAGGTATTTGCGACAGTTGTGCGTGCGACAAGCTTTCGATATGCTTGAACACGTCCTCTCGCAGTTGCGAAACTATTTTTTGACCTGTTTTTTGCAGCAATATCGATTGCATGTAACTGCACACCAGCGATATCACCAAAATGCTTGCATAGATACCAACTTTCAAAAACAATTCCACAAGTTGGAAATCGTCTTTTACCAAATTTTCGATATCGGAAACAAGCAACGGCGCAACGATACTGTAAGCAATGGAAACAAGCATCAACACGCCAACAAGTACAAAAGTTTTGACGTAAGGTTTTGCGTAGACAAGCAAACGCTTGAACAGTTCGCCGTCCTTCATTTTTCTGTCGAAGCCCATGGCTTCTTTTTTGTCTTTTACAGTTGCGTAGACGAAAATAAGCACGGCGGAGAACACGCCAATGATACTGCCTACCACCAAAAGGGGAAGATACTCATTCATTAGACCACTCCTCCTTTTCTTCTTCCAATTTTTGCAATTCTACCATTGTTTTGTACTCCGGACAGGTTGCAACCAGTTGTTCGTGCGTGCCGAAACCAAGTACTTTGCCGTTATCCAAGCACAAAACCTTGTCCAAGTTTTGCACGGATGAAACACGGTGAGCAATCAAAATTGTCGTTTTGCCCTTGCGGTTTTCGCTGAGATTGTTCAAAATAACCTTTTCCGTGTCGGTGTCGACGGCGGAAACGGAATCGTCCAAAATAAGAACGGACGCATCTTTCATCAATGCACGGGCAATGGATATGCGTTGTTTTTGACCGCCGGAAACGGTAACGCCACGCTCGCCAAGCACCGTTTGATAACCTTGATGAAATTCGGCAATGTTGTCGTGCACGTCGGCAAGTTTTGCAACTTCAACAATTTGTTTGTCGTCGAAACTGTCCACACCGAATGCAATGTTGTTAGATATCGTGTCGCCGAAAAGGTAGTTATCTTGCGGAACGTAGGCGCAAAAGCTGCGTAAACTGTCGATTTTCACGTCGTTAACGTCGTAACCGTCCACAAACAACATACCTCTGGGAACATTGTAGCAACGCAAGATTAAATCCGCCAAAGTGGTTTTACCGCTACCGGTTTTGCCGATAATACCTATCCTTTCGCCTGCATGAACGGTGAAAGAAACGTCGGACAAAGCGTCGTAGTCGCCGTCGGGATAGCGGAACGTGAGATTTTTGAATTCGATATCGCCACGCAAAGATTGCAACTCGCAAGCATTTTCGTCATCCTTAACTTCGTTTTCCGCATCCAAAAGGTCCGAAACACGCTTCAAAGATGCTTTGCCGCGCGAAGACAAATCGATAAGTTCCGTTATGGACATCACCGGCCAAACAATAGCGTTAAAGTAGCCGATAAATTCCATAAGTTCGTCGGCATCGAACACCTTTTTGTACACCAAGTAGCCGCCGTAGCCCAAAATTACGCAAATAACCGATTCCACAAACAGCGTGACGGTGATATTGAGCAACACACTTATTTTTGTGTACTCTACGTTGGCTTGCTCGTTTTTCTTGTTCAAACGGCGGAACGCAAGCAATTCTTTGAATTCCTTGACGAACGCCTTCACCACGGCAATGCCGGAAAAGTTTTCCTGCGAAAAATCCGAAAGTTCCGAAAAGGCTTCTTGACGGGCATCCCATTTTTTTGTTATATACTTGCCCACAATTACACCGATTGCAACCATAAGTGCCATTGGTATCATTGCATAAAGCGCCAACTTCCAATCCATTTTTATCATTTTGTACAATGACATGGATCCAAGCGCCACCGAATCGCACAACATCATAACGCCCCACCCGAACGATTCGTTCAAAGTATCCAAATCGTTGGTGAACAGCGACATCAAGTTGCCCACCTTGTTGCGTTGATAAAATTGCAACGGCAAAGTTTTGCAATGCGCAAACATTTCTTCACGCAGGTGTTTTTCTACGCGCACACCGGGAATAAAGAAACAAACGCGCCACAAAAATCTGCCGATTACCATCACGATAATCACCGCAAACATAGGTACGCAAATTTCGTTCCACAGCACGTTTTTATCGAACGGCACTTCTACACCGCCCACTTCCACAACGCCTTCGTTCAAGCCGTGAATGATCATGCCGTAGATTTCGGGAATTTTCAACTGAAAATAGTCGACGGCAACCAGTGCGCACAACCCCAAAAACAACAGCCAAGAGTAGCGCAAATAATATTTGTTTATATGTTTGCCGAAAACCATT
>CAZADD010000072.1:0-6364 GCA_964483825.1 uncultured Oscillospiraceae bacterium | reverse complement strand
TCCGCTGTTTTTGGTTTATTTGTTTTTCGCCGAAGCGTTTTTGGCATATGCTTGCAAAAGGCCGTTCAGCGCACGGTTGATTTTTTGTTGCTGTTGCGTTGTGCGATTTGTCGTTTCGCCGTGCTGCCGAAGCAGTTCCGAAACTTGTTCCAGCGCATCCGGTTGCGCACCGATTTTTTTGCCGCCGTCTTCGCTGCAAACACCCGTTTTCACATTGTCGCATTTCAACTCCACGGCGTTTAGCACGGCAACGAATTTTCCAAAATTTTGCCTTGCACGGCGTTCTTTTTTCTTGAACAAGTTGTCGTTAACAAGTAGCACCATCGCAAAGGACAGCCAAAACGCAAGCTGAAAAACGGCGTATTCCCGAAACGCAACGTCGGCGAAAAACAGTGCCGCATACGCTGTGCTCACCGCCGCACACAATCCGAACAACGGCCACAACACAAGCTTTTTTCTGTGCGGAACAAACTCAAACGTCAACGACGGACGACTTGCACCGCTGTTGACGTAGGCTCGCCACTGCCGCAAATATTCGACAGGCAATTTGGCAAGATACATGCTTTTGAACTGCGGATTGACCGCAACGTTGCGGCAACACTCGCCAAACTTTGTGTTTTGCTTGCGGTAGACGTTGCGCAGCCAATTTGCCGCCCCGAAACACCACGTGCCACCCAAAGCGGCGGACAAAAACACCACATCGTGCGCCACCAAAGATTCGCACACTTTTTGCAAAAAGGACATAACTACACCTCCGTTTGCAAAAGTGTCGACAAAAACGCCGCCGTTTTTACAGGCACAAACCGCTGTTTTTCAAAAGCCGTGTCAAATATTGTCGAACGTCCTCACCTTGTGTTGTTTTTTCTTTTTGAAGACAAAAGAACAAGCCAAAATAGGATTGTTCCTTTACTAATATCGTTTTTCGCCTTTTGGAGCTTGTTGCCATTCGCCAAAACAATCGTTATCATTTTTTTTCCAAAGCCAACCGTCAAATTCTTTCGATTTTGCCCCCTTGTTGCTACCCTGAAACTATTATTATCAATTTTCCGCAAAATCAACCGCATATTTTCGCGCCCCACTAAAAAAACAATCACAAAAAAAATGGTTGTTTTCTCATTTTAATTGTTTTGAATAGGATTACTGTTTTTTTCGAAACCATACCAACATTCAAAACCCAATTTGTAGGACATTACCCCTATCAAGCAGGTCTATTCCAGTTTTCTTTTCTCAAAATACAAACAGTCGCTGTTTGACAAAACAATCGTCATCATTTTTTTCAAAGTCAACCTTATATTTTCAACGTTTTGCCACTAAACAAAAGAACAGCCCCAAAATAGAATTGTTCCTTACTAACATCATTTTTAATCTTATATTTTCGCCACACTCCAAACCGTTGCAAACGCCTACATCTTGATAATTTGGTTATCGGCGATGGAAAGCACGTAGCAATCCACATTGGATATTCCGCAAATTTTTTGCACTGCCAACTTGTAACTTGCCAACTGTGCGGCGTAGTTTCTCTTGATAAAGTCGCTGTGAGAAGTGTACTTGAAATCCACCACGGCGGCGTGGTTTTCGCCAATAACAAGCAAGTCTATCACGCCTTGCAGCATAACTTCGTCACTGAATTTGCCGTCCTTGGCAACCTTGTCGTAAGGCACGTACAGCATGAACGGCTGTTCGTGATACACCTTGCCTTGCGCCATTATTTTTTGCAATTCCGGGTTGTGCAAAGTGCGGAAAATCAAGTCTTGATCCAACTGTCGGGCATATTCCGGCGCAATTTTGCCTTCGTTCACAAGCCCTTGCACCGTTTGTGCAATTTCTTCACGGCTAGCGCCCAAATTTGTGTATTGATACACCTTGTGATAGGCCGTACCCACAAAGTTGCGGTCGTTGTTTTCCGAAAGTGACGGCGCAAACTGCGAATCGTCGGCAAAAATATATTCCCTATCCAGCGCCGAACTCACCAATTTGGAAGGCATTGCCGTTTGCTCGGCATAGGGGTAGCGATAACTCAACTGCTTGTCCAACGCATCGCTGTCCCACTTTTGCTCGCACAACAAATCTTGTTGGAAACTGTCGGCGTCGAACGTAAGCCTGTGCACGTTAACCAGCCCTTCCACGCCGTGGTCGATATTGTCGTACTTGGTTTTCAACGCAGCCAACAGCCAATCCAAATGGCTATCCGCCGCCGTTTTGCGAAGTTCGGGGGAAAGCAATTTCTTTTCCGTGACACTGCCCACAACGTCCAGCACGCATTCCGCACGGGTCATTGCAACGTAAAGCAAGCGCATTTCTTCTTCTTGTAAGTTCAATCTGTTGAACATACCGCAAGCCGCCGCACCCAAAGTGCCACTAACGCGCATGGTTGCAAAATCGTAGTACTTGGATGCCAACCCCAGTTTGGAATTTTTTGTAACGGCAGGATGATCGTAGTTAAAGCCCGTTTCCGTTGCGGCAATAATAACAACGGGGAACTCCAACCCTTTGGAAGCGTGCATGGTCATAAGTCGCACGGCGTTGGTTTCGCCCAACGATTCTTCCGCACCGAATTCGTCCGCCTCGTCCAAGTACGCCAAAAACTTTTCCACACTTTGCGCATAGGTTGCACCTTTCAATCCGTCGATAAACGAATACAGTTTGCGCAACCGCAACGCACCGTTGGGATAGCCTTGCACATACAAGTGATAGTTACACTCGTTCAACACTTTCAAGGCAAATTCGTCGGCAGTGGCACTGACGGCAAAGAAACGCATTTTGTTCAAAAATGCAAATAAACTGTCGATTTTGGCGGTTATAACGTCGTTTTTTGCACTTGCAACGTACATTTGCATGCGTGTGTAGAAGGGAACACGAAATTCGTCCGTAGCAATTTTTATTTGCGAAAGTTCGTCTTCCGAAAAGCCGCCTATGCACGACAGACACGTGCCCACAACGTAAACGTCGTTGTAGGGGTTATCCACCGCACGCATCAAATTGATAATTTCTCTAACCTCCTTGTTCTCGTACCCATTCACCTTAAAATTGGCAATAACGGGAATGTTGTGTTCCACCAAAGCGTTGTAGATATCCACGGCACGGTCCTTCAGGTTGCGCGTCAAAATGACGATATCGCCGTAACCTATCCTGCGTGCATTGCCCTGCTTATCCTTGTAAGCCATGCCCACGAAGTGGTTGATTTTGTCGGCGATGAACTCGCCTTGCGTGGCGTTAAGTTGGTCGTCGCTTTGCGGTTCGGCGGTCATGTCGTAAATTTCGTCTACCGATTCTTCGTCACAGCGGTTGTTGACAATCAAATCTATTTGCACCGACTGCGTTTTAAGTAGCGGCGGTTTGTGCCCCACCAGCCGTGCCGTTTGGGCGTAATCCACCTTGCCATAGTCTTCCGTCATCAAAAAGTCGAACACGTCGTTGACAAAGTCCAAAATTTCCGAATTGCTGCGGAAGTTCTCGTTAAGTTCTTCCACTTGCCCCGTTCCGTGCTGCTTGTAGGTTAGGTACTTATCCAAAAAGATTGTGGGGTCGCATCCGCGAAAGCCGTAGATGCTTTGTTTCACGTCGCCCACCATAAACAGCGACGCATTTTGGGAAATGCCCCGAACGATGGCTTCTTGCACCGGGTTCGTATCTTGATATTCGTCCACAAACACAAATTTGAACCGTTCGGCAATGGCGTTTTTCGTTTCTTCGTCTTGCAACAGTTTCAGCGTCAGGTGTTCCAAATCGTTGAAATCCAAGCCACCGCGGCGCTTTTTTTGTTGGTAAAATTCTTCGTCGAAGGCTTGCAAAATTTCCACGAGTTTATCCACATAGAAAACCGAAGCCGCCGTCTCGTCCCACAGCCGCTCAACGCTTTTTCCGCAGCACAACTTTTCGTACTTGGCACGGAACTTTTTGTAAGATTTCACAATCTCTTCGTAGGCCTTGCGCACCTTTTCTTCCGTCACAAAATCTGCACCAAAATCCTTTTTTGCGTTTCGGGCGGGCAACGACAGCAAATTCAGCGTCAACAGTCCGTTCAACGTCCGTTCAAAATCGGCCTGCAAAACCTTGCGGAAATTATCCGCATTGGATTGCAAAATCGGCGCAAACGTCACCCCTGCTTGTTCCGCAATATCCGCCACTTTTTGTGTTTCAGAGGCAAAATACGCCACGTTTTTTTCCACATCTTCTTGCAAAATGCGCAACACAGGACTGGTCTCGGCCTGCAAAAAGTTTTGTCGCGTGCGTGCGTACCAATCGGGGAAGTTTTCCAAACAGCGAGAGAAACCGTACACTTCCAAAACAGTTTTTTTGAAATTTTCGTCGTTTCGACCGCTGGCAAAAATTTTGTACACACGCTTGAAGTCGTTATCCTTTGCCTTGAAATACTTTTTGAATGTTTCGTCCAAGGCGGCATTACGCAACGATGCCGTCGTGACGCTATCCAAAATGGTGAAGGACGGGTCAATATCCACCACGTAGAAATAGTTGCGCAACAAGTCGCAACAAAAAGAGTGCAATGTGCAAATGGAAGCGTTATCCAACTTTTCCAACTGCTCGGCAAGGCGCGGTTCGTTGCGGCGCTCGGCCAATTTGTTTGCCAAACGCTTTTTCATTTCCGCCGCCGCCATGTTGGTGAACGTGACGACAACGAAGGAGGAAATATCTTCCCCTTCGGCAATAAGCGACGCAATGCGCTCTATCATCACGGTGGTTTTGCCTGTGCCGGCCGACGCCGAAACAAGCAAGTTTTTGCCGCGAAAGTCTATTACATTTTGTTGAGATCTTGTGAAGTTTGGCATTTTTTCACCGTTTCGTCGATAGTTTCTTGCGATACTTTTTCTTTCACTTCTCTGGGCGAATAAACAAGCACGTCGTCGTAGTCGCACACGCCCTTGTAGTCGCAGTAGTCGCACACGTCCTTGTAGGGGGAAACTGCCGCGTAGCCCTTTTGCATAAGTTTTCCTGCACGGCGAATCATTTCCACCGAGTAGTCCATTTGGTTTTCGAACTGTTCCGCTTCAAGCAGTTTGACGCTTTTTGCCAAGCCGCCGTCTTTTTTCAAACGCAGTCCCAGTTTTTCGCTTTTTCCGTTTTTAAGTTTGTTATCCAATGCGAGTGCAACATCAACGTTGTTAAGCGTGCGCCCGTTGTAGACGTAGACGTTTTCGTCGTTAACGTCGGTGAACTTGTTGTGCATGTTGAAGTAGTAGAACCCCACCGGTTGCAAGCCGTACACGTTTTTCACCGCCTTCAAGTACACAAGCAGTTGCAGTTTGTGCCCCACGTACAAGTCCTTTTCCGTGTAGTGCGCAGCGTTGGAACCGCTCTTGTAGTCGATAACCATAAACTTGCCGTCGTGCACGTCCACACGGTCTATTTTGCCTATCAACAAAAACGCACCGCCGCCGTAATCCACACGAACGGGAGGCAAATCGGCGTTGGAACCGAAACTCAATTCCGCCGCCATGTTGGTGAAATCGGAGTTTGCCAACTGTTCTTTCACCACTTTGCACATACGAATGGATTCCGCACGTAATTGCTCTAAAATACCTGTTAACTGCACGTCCGTGCGCATACCACGGTAGAAATCGTCAGCAATGGCGTTGTTAAAACATTTTTCTGCCTTAACCACCGTCTCTTCCGCCGTTTCTTCCACCGATACTTGCTTCACGTAGTTTTCCAACACTTCGTGCAAAATGTTGCCAAGGTCCGACGCTTTCAGTTCCGCAACGGAACGGGGCTTAACACGCAAGCCGTATTCAAAAAAGAAACGGTAAGGGCACTTGTAGAAATCCGTCAGTTTGGAAACGCTCGTTTCGGAATTTTTCAAATAGAAGTTTTTGCCGTCCTTCACCTTCACTTTGCCGTCACGGGCAAAATCGTACTTGGAGGCAACGTCACCAAACTTCTTTTTCAGCAACTTGTAGTAGGGGTTTTTGACAATTTGATTGTCTTTCAGTTTGCGTGTGTTGGAAATTATTTTTGCAATTGCTTGCTTTTCCGTGTACACGTTTTCGTCCGCTTCGTTCGTTTCCGCAAGAGGTTTTCCGCACACCGTGAACAGCCGAGAAAGTTCCGTAACGAACTGCGACGACACCAACGAATTCGAGCCGTCCGTTGCCGTGTAGGATACGTAAAGTTTGCTAGGCTCTTGCAACAGTTGGAACAGGCTGAATTTTTCCCGTCTATTTTCCGTTATTATTTGCGGTTCCACGTTCAAGCCGTGCGCCGCCATATCTTGCACGTTCCTATCCGAAAGCAAATTGCAATCGCCCTTGACAATGGGCATTGCGCCGTAGTTGGCACCCAACAACGCCAAATATTTCACGTCGTGTTTGCGCGCCTTTGCCATGTTGGCAAACACAACGCAGTCGTT
>CAZADD010000071.1:0-6372 GCA_964483825.1 uncultured Oscillospiraceae bacterium | reverse complement strand
GTGTTTTCTCCCAAGGAATCACAAGGCAAGTTGCCGCTGATATTCTTCTTGCACGGGGGCGGTTTTGTTTTCAAGGGCACGCCGTATCACTACAACTTGGCAAAAATTTGCGCCGAAAAGCTTAAAGCAAAAGTGGTGTTTGTGGACTACCGTTTGGCGTTCCAGGGCAAATATCTCGTTTCGTTGAACGATTGTTTTGCCGCCTATCGCTACGTTGTGGAGCACGCCGACGAACTGGGCGCGGATATTGAAAACGTTGGGCTTATGGGCGATTCCGCCGGCGGATACTTGGCGTTGGCACTGTGCAAAATGCTTGCGGAAAACGGTGCCGTCTTGCCAAAATTTCAAATGCTGATATATCCCGTTGTCGATCCCGCAATGTCGTCTCAATCCATGAAACAGTTTGCGGATACCCCCATGTGGAACGCCAAAGCTAACGCCAAAATGTGGCAAATGTATTCTTGCGGCAACACGCCTTACAATCCGCTTGACGACGACTTGTCCTTTATGCCACAAACCTACGTGGAAACGGCACAATTCGACTGTTTGCACGACGAAGGCGTTGCTTTGCACAACAAACTGCTTGCTTGTGGCGTGAAAAGCGTTTTGAACCAAACTTTTGGCACAATGCACGGCTTTGATATTTGCAGGAACGCTCCAACTACGCAAAAAACATTGCAACACAGAATTGATGTTTTGGTGAAATTCATTCACGAAACTGCCGAATAGTGTGTTTGCGTGTGATGTAAGTTGTGCGCCGTGCGGTTTAGACTTCGTTGTGTTTTTTGCGCATGGTGTTTTTAGCGTGCGGTTGAACTGTGCAAAAATGGGAGAAAGTTCTGCTGCGTGTTGAAAAACTACCATTTTGTTGCCACGTGGTGCGGTTTGTTGTAAGCAGTGTATTTTGTAAACAAAAAAAACATTTCGAATAATTGTTTTTATCAAATATGGTTTGTTTGCACAATAATTGAAAGAAAGTTTTGTTGGTTAATTGCTGTCCCAAGAGGTGTTTTTTTGTTAAAGTACGTCACGTAGCATTCGGTTGCAAACTCCAAACTTTTTTCACATTTTTTCGGAAAATTATTTCAATTTGAAATTCTAAAATTGTGTCAAAATAACTGTTTTTAGCCTTGCAAGGTAACTTGTAGGGCTTTTTTGTAATGTTAAAATTTTTGTCACAATATTTGTCAGTCTTTGAAAACCATTCAAAACTTCTACTTTATTTTTCGTCGTGAGAATACAATTTTATTGTGTAAAATGATAGGCAACGGTCAATACATAATTGTTGCGTGCAAACAAAAAAGGGACAATGGAGCACAACGCTTGTTCGTTGAAAAATTTTGGATTTCTATGCAAAATTTTTTTGCCGCTGACTTTTATTTTTCTTTGTGTTACGCACGTGCAACGAAATGCGAAACGTTTGTACGTAAATAAAGTGGTATAATCGCACAAAAAGGCGGTAGAATAAGCGTTTTGCAGTCCCAAATCACAATTGAACGTTAATTTTGTAAAGTTGCCGTCTTTGAAATGTCGTCGTTTTTGCAATTAGTTTTCTCATATTTTTCAAAATATTCGAATACAATGTCGTACAACAAAAAAACACAAAAAGCGACAAAAACTTACAAAAAACGACAGAAAATGTCGTGTATAATAAGTTTGTCGCACGTGCGAGGTCAAATTGAAAAAAGTGCTTTCAGTTGTTATGCTGTGCGTCGTTGCAATGCTGCTTACCGTGGGCATAGGTGTCTACTCGGTAGCGTATTCCGAAAAACGCAAAGTGCCCGTCTACTGTGTGGATAGGGACGACGGTTATGTCGCAATCAGTTTCGATGCGGCGTGGGGCGCCGACAAAACGCAAAAAATAATGGATGTTTGCGACGCTTACGGCGTCAAGGCGACGTTTTTCCTTGTTGGGTTTTGGATGGAAAAGTATCCGCAAATGGTGGCGGAAATTGCCTCTCGTGGCTTTGAAATAGGCACGCACAGCGCAACGCATCCGCAAATGAGCAAGTTGACTGCAACACAGTGCCAAGAAGAGCTGGTTTCCACTTGTAAGCAAATTTTTGAGCTTACCGGGCAACCCGTCAAGTTGTTTCGGCCGCCTTTTGGCGACTACAACAACACGTTGCTCACAACTTGCGAAAATTTGGGGCTTTTTGCCATCCAGTGGAGCGTGGATAGCCTCGATTGGAAAGGATTATCCGCCGAGCAAATTGCCGTGCGTGTGCAAAAGGCTCAAAGCGGCGATATTATTTTGTGCCACAACAACAGCGACCACATCGTGGAGGCGTTGCCGCTAATTTTTGAGTGGGCGCAACTGAAAGGACTGAAATTTTGTCCTATCGGCCAACTCATCTACACCGAAAACTACACAATCGACGGCAGCGGAAAGCAAATTTTGTGCGCCGACGAATAAAAAGAAACACAAAAAGTCAAACGTATGGGAGGACAAACGATGACAGACAATCAAAATAACAACGTAATTTTGGCAGGCGAGGTAGTGGAAGAGCCTAAATTTTCTCACGAAATCTACGGCGAAAAATTTTTTGAAGTTACGCTTGCCGTAAAAAGGCTTTCGGGTATGGAAGATTTTTTGCCCGTTTCCGTTTCGGAACGGTTGCTCAACGAAAATTTTCACGCCGGCAACAAGGTGACAGTTTGCGGACAGTTTCGCAGTTACAACAAAACGGTGGAAGAGCACAGCAAACTAATGCTGACGGTTTTTGCACGCGACGTGTTGCCTTTCGACGAGACAATCAACCCCAACACATTGGAACTTAGCGGCTACGTGTGCAAAATTCCCGTTTTCCGCAAAACTCCGTTTAATCGTGAAATTTGCGATTTGCTACTTGCTGTCAACCGCCAATATGGCAAAAGCGACTACATTCCGTGTATCGTGTGGGGCCGAAACGCCCGTTTTGCACAAAATTTGTCCGTTGGTGAACACGTTAGCGTTCTTGGTCGTGTGCAGTCACGAAATTACCAAAAGAAAATTTCCGAAGAACTTGTTGTGACGCGCACCGCCTACGAGGTTTCCGTCAACAAAATCGACGTTATTGCCGATGAATTGCCCCGAGCGGAAGGCGGCATGTGAACGCTGTTTGTTATGCGCAATAGCGTTCGTCAATTTCTTTTCTATTGCAAACAGCAAGCCGTATCGTAATATGCTCGGTACGGCTTTTTCTTTGTAAAACAAAAATGAGTTCGGATAAATACCGAACTCATTTTTAATGTATTTAATTATATTATTATCTAAACAATTTTGCACAAATCGTCGCAATGGTGCTTTTGACCGCTCTTTCGCATTAATGTTTCGCCCTTGGCGGCGCACAACTTGCATGGCCTGCCGGCCGCAACAAATTTTGCCGCCAAAGGAGGAAACACTAATGAAAATCGTTTTTTGTTATTCTTCGTCTTCGAAATCGTTCTTTTTGTTGCGGTGCTTGAACAACAACAGCAAAACAAGTGCACAGAACGATGCCGCAACCAAAATGCAAAGTCCCACTGCGGCGTTTGTGGTAACGTTGTGCCTGTCGATAAGATTATCTGTTGGAATCCAACCGTAGAACACTTCGTCGCCCTGAGTTGCTTCGATGTAGGTTGCTGTGCCGTCGGCATTTTTCTTTATTGCTTTTACCATAGCGCCGGAACGCAATTTGACAATGTTGCCTTCCGAATTGCAAATTTCGTTGTTTTCCGTCATTTCTTCCGATAAATAAAGTTTAACTCCTTCAAACAAAGATGCGTTAATTTTCATGTCGTCTTCGTAGGGAATTCCTTCGGCGGCAGCGGCGGTGTAGAATTTACCAATTGTTCCGTGCGGCACAAAGCCTCTTGCTTTTTTGCCGTTATGTTCGTATTCAACGTAGTACCAATCTATCACGTTCCCCTTGTCGTCAACTTCGGTGAAATGTTGCAGCACGGTCACGTCGTGAACGGTTTCCGCCGTTTGGCTGAACGATACATCTCCCATCTCGCTTCCGTCCGAAAGTTTTTGGGTGGGCAGTTTGTAAACGTTAACTTGTCCAAACGACAGAAATTTTGCCTTTTGCGTCACGTCTACCGGCGTTGTTGTAAGAACGGCAATGTTCTCGTCTTCCGTAACGGTGGCGGTGTTGTCGCTTTTTTTCACCCAGCCAAAACGGTTGCCAATCAAAACGTAGTAGAAGGGTAATTTATCCGCACCGTCAAACCCCAAAACGATAAACGTGTCGGTGTAGTCCGTTTTTACGTCGGAAATACTTGTTTTTTCGTCGGTGGTTTTGTACACGATGTTGGTGGGGTAGCCCGTCGATTTTGCCAACGTGTAGGAATTGAAACTGTCAATTTGCGGCAAATCGTTTAATGTGATGGTGTCCGTGCCGATGGTGTTTTCTTCAAGTTCAAACTTCCAACCGTCATCGGTTTGTGTTTGAGAAAAAATTTCCACTTCGTTTTTGTTATTCAAAACAAAAACTTTCGAACCGTTGCTGCAAGCGTCAACAATTTGTCCGTCTTCGGTTTTTGTGAGTTCTGCGTAGTTGAACAGCAGTTTTTCCGATTCGAAGTAGAATGCACTGCTGTCACTTTTGTTTGTCATGAAGCACAAGCTTGTGTCGCTGTAAAGCACCAATTTGTCTTCATCGCCCAATTTGCAACTAAAAATGCCTTTTGGAGTAAGCCCAAGTGTGAGGGTTGTGTTGAAAGTGTCTTTTGAATCGTAAGTGATTTTTGCTTCGTTAAATCTTTTGCAAGTGACTGCGCCTTCCGATATGTACAAGAAGTAGACGTAGCCGTTGAATTCCAAACATGCAATTGCGTCTGTTGCGGTAGCGGGTTCTTCAGAATTGGAGCCCGTGTAGTAGCAGAGGCTTTCGCCGTTCACGTAGAATTCGGCAGGGGATTCCGAGCCGTCCCACGTAACATGCCCGTATGTAACATCAACAATGCCGACTTTGTCTACAATTTGCGAGCCTTCGTTGTTCAACGTGAGTTTGTCGCCGGAGATGTCGTACTTGTCCACGCCATCCGCATGAATGACGGCAAGTTTTCCGTTGGTTTCCGAAAGGTTCACAATCGGTCTTTCGAAGGAAGTTGTAAATTTGTATGTAGGTGTTCCTTCAACGCCAAAGCAAAGCACAATGCTGTTGTTGTCTGTTATGTTATCTGCAATAAAAAGGTTGTTGCCCACGGCGCAAACCGCAACAGGGTTAACAAGACGCAGGTTTGTCGTGTCGAAAGTGGCAGTATCGGTGTCGGAACCTTCGTCGGCAAAAGCCGCCACGGGGAACACCGCCAACAACGCCAGCGTCAAAAATATTAAGATAGCAAAAGCTTTTTTCATTTCTACCTCTGAAGTGCTAGTTCTCGCAAGTTTCGTTTGCGTGCATGGCACGTGACGGCGAACCGTGCGAAAGATATTTCATACTACTCAGTATCGTATATTATACCAAATAAAACAACATTTTTCAACAATTTGCGACATATAAAATTATTTTTCTGCGTTCCGGTGCTCAATACGGATAGAAGCACTGCACAAAGTGTGTTCCGTGTGTTTTTAACGATCGATGCGATGGTATACTTTGCTTTTTTTATTGCCATTGCATCCATTACAAAATTTATTTTTTGTTTTTTGATACCTTCCAAACGTTTGACGTTAACTTATTATTTTGCGTTGCGCCTAAAACGTCAAAAAAAACACGATACGTTTCGGTATCGTGTTTTAATTTGGCTTTCTTGAACTTATTCAGCAACTTCAGCGCTAGCAACTACGTGGTGTGTGTGTTTAACAACCCATCTCTTCATGTTGATGTTAAGCCAAAAACTGTAAATGCCAAGCGTGATGAGAGACAACAAGAACCATTTGATGTAGTTGCCGAACAATTGAGCGCCCGTTCCGTCGAACGTCAGTTGTTGTCCGTCCAAGATGGTGTGTTTAGTCATCCATCTTTCCTTCATGCAAACAGTCCAAGGATAAGCGATGAACAATGTGATTGCCGAGAGTAAACCCGTCAAAATGTTGATGCCCAAAAGTCCCCAAATGCTGCCGGTAAATTTGCTTTCCATAGTGATTTAACCTCCTTTTTGTGGAATTATATTATATGTTTTGTGCGTTGTCAATACCATTTGTGAAAAAAATGCTATTTTTTTGACGCAATACCGGATTGATTTGCACTTTAGATGCCGTTGGTGCGAAATTTCTGAAATCGGCTTGGCGGTCAGAAGTTGAAAATGCCTAAATTTTTTGCCAAATTTAACGGTCAATTTAGAGCAGTCTATTCAAAAATTATCAAAAATATTCCAAAAATTGTGAGAAAAAACCAAAACACTGACAAACAGTTGGCAGTTTTAGTGTGCTAGTATATGCGTGTTTAGAACAAAAGTTCGCAAATC
>CAZADD010000070.1:0-6408 GCA_964483825.1 uncultured Oscillospiraceae bacterium | reverse complement strand
TACCAAACGAGTTTTTCACTCTTCTATCTGTCCAAAAAACTTGACAAGTTTCGTGCGTTTAGTGAAAGCTTCTTGTGGCTTACAACACGCAGTTTTTAATGTTACCTTGTTGGTGGGTCGGAAAGAAATTCGTGTGCAAAACAGTTTTTTTATTATATTTACCCAAAATATGTACAACTTTCAATCCTTTTCACTTTTCTCTCTTATCTTTTCACTCGGCGACGAAGTCGCCCTTGGCTCGCCCCTTGGGGAGAGCTGGCACCGTAGGGGACTGAGAGGGGAATTGACGCAACCGAATGAATATGTAATATTGAAAAGGTGAAAGCGACTGTCGCCGCTAGAGAAGAGAGAATAGTGAAGAGTGAAGAGCGAAGAGTTGAGGCACGTTAGGAAAAGCCTTTTGTTCTCCACAACATACGGTAAAACACAGTTTTGTTAACTCCACCTTTTCTTTTCTCTTTTCTCTCTTATCTTTTATCTCGGACGACGAAGTCGGCCGTTTGCCCTCTCAGTCGGCGAAGCCGACAGCTCTCCCAGAGTGAGAGCCAAGGGCGGCAAGCCGCACGAGTGAAGAGTGAAAAGTTTCCAAGGAAAAAACATATTGCTTTTGTTCGCTCAAAAGTGGGTAAACGCGAAAAAGCATTGCGTTTTTCTGCACAACGGCATGCAAAAGGCGCAAAAAAAAGACGCCGCTCGGAACAACGTCTCTTTTTTATCGTCAAAACGCACAGGGGCGTTTCAAACTCTTTTTTATTTCACCAACAATTTTTCAATTTCGCGGAAGTCACCGTTTTCCACAACGTATCTGGGTTGCATGGACGGAACATCGTCGCCTGTCAAGTTGGTTTTGATCCACAAACAGTCAATTTTTGCGTTTCTTGCGCCAACAACGTCGGTGTAGCCGTCGTTTCCAATGTAGACGGTTTCCTTTTTGTTAAGGTTGTATTTTTTGGACAGCACTTCAAACAGTTGAGCATCGGGTTTTGCACATTTGTAGTCGGAAGAATAAACTATTCCGTTGAAATATTTGCGCAACCCCAAAAGGTTCAGTTCTGTTTTGGTGTAGCAACTTTGTGCGTTGGAAAGTACGTAAAGTTTTTTGCCGGCTTTTTTCAATTTTGTGAGAGTTTCCACAACGCCGTCGTAAACCTTGATGTACTCGGTGGAAAACGCACGGAATTCTTGCGCCAAGTGCGTTGCCAGCGTTTTTCCGGCTTTTTTACCCTTGTTGGCAAAAATTTGGCAGAAAATTTCCACAACGTCCACTTCGGGGTGTTGGAATTTTTCCTTGCCGTTTCTTATTTGCAGTTCACAGCAAGCAAAGTAGGTTTCTTTCAGTTCTTCCGCAGAGTAGTTCACTCCGTAAAATTTCAAGGTGTCGGCAAGTTTTTGCCAAGTAGAAAGTTCGTATTCGTTTGTGTGAATGTCGACGAGTGTTCCGTAAACGTCAAAGACGAAATTTTTGTACATATCTACCTCCGTAAAATCTTTTTTTGCAAAAATGCAAAGGTTTTTCTTTGTTGCAATTATACATCACTAAAAGTTTTTCAGTCAATCGCTGATGCGAAAAAACGCACAAAATAACAGCATTGTGTTATTTTTGCAACTTTGGAATGGTTCAAAACCCCAAATATTCTACACCAATGAGCAAAATTTCGTTAATTTTGGGGTTAGAAATTTTGTATTTCAAAATTTTGCCGTCACGTTCGGCGGCAACGACGTTCATATCTTTCAAAATGCGCAACTGGTGCGAAACGGTTGTTTGGTTCATTTTCAGCACGTCGGAAAGGTCGGTTACACACAGCGGTGAAATGGAAAGCGCCGAAAGCAGTTGCACTCGTGAAGAATCGGAAAACAGCGCAAAAAACCGTGCTATCCGTTCGGTGGACTTTCTGTCCGGAAGGTAGCAATCCATATCGTCCAAAATTTGTGGCGTGGCTTGTATCATGATTTTCCCTTGTTTGGCTGCCGAGTGTGGCAAACGCTAGTACCCTTTTTTATATATTCCGTGAAAATATTGTAATATTTGCACGTTGGCGCAAAAAAGCGCATATTGTAGTAAAAAAACAATCATTGTCAAAAAAAGGAGCATTTTTTATGAATATCACCGGAAGTTTGTTGTATCTTTTGCTGTTGTACGCCGTGCTGGATAAGGACAGAAAACTTTCGCTCACCAACGGGTTGGTTATTGCGTTTGTGGTGATGTTGCTTAACTGCTACTACGGCCGACGCTGTTGCGGAACGCTGAACAGCAGCTGCGGCAATTCGTCGTCATTTTCCTCGCTGAACGGGTTCTAGGTTATTATTAAAAAGCAAAAATTGTGCTTATCGAAGAACGGTGCGATGTTGTGAAGCGAAGTAAAAACTATTGTTTATGTTTGTTCTTTGTTATTTTTTTTTGTAAAAATGTACATTTAATAAAAAGCCGTATTTAGGTATTGTGCCCTTTAATGCGGCTTTTTGAATTTGTTTCAAGCGGACTAATTCGTGGGGATAATTTTGTGCGATTGCTGATGTTTTTAAGTTGTGTGAAAAAATACAAATACCGTTTGGGCAATACAACGGAAGAAAAAAGGGGACCATTTTAGGGTAAAATGCAAGAGCGGCTCAAGTCAGTGAAACGGTACAAGCTTGATGTGTCTTTTAATATTATTTTTGTAGCTGCAAATAAATAGAAAGTTAGGGGCGTATTAAGTGGCTGGCCTTGAAAAAACTATCTCAAATACACCACACACATATTGACCAAAAGACAATTAGTGGTGTATAATAACGATATGGAAGAGAAAAAAACACTTTATTGACGCTATTCTTGAAAAGGAAAAGCGAAGAAACGAGAATATGCGATTAGCGTATGAAAAGCGTATTGGCAATTTGCCTTGCGGCTCTTTAATGGTAAGAGAATTGAATGGAAGAAAGTACTGTTATTTGCGTTACAGAGACGGGAAAAAGGTGATCCAAAAGTACGCAGGCACTATCGAACAGGAAGAAACGATACGCGCGCAAATTGCCGAGCGTGAACATTTGATCGAGTTAGTGGCAATGCTTGAAGAAGAAAACAAGCGTATATTGAAAGTGGAGGCGATAAAGTGATTTGTTACCATGGCAGCGATACGATTGTGGATATGCCAAGAATATTAGAAGCAAAACGTCCTCTTGATTTTGGCGGTGGATTTTATGTTACAACAAGTGCGGCACAGGCAAAAAGTTGGGCAACGAAGGTTGCTTACCGAAACAATAATAATCACCGATGCGTTAATTGTTATGAGTTCGATTTAGAAAAAGCAAAGTCAGAACTTACAGTTATCCATTTTGAAATTGCAGATGAAAAATGGCTGGATTTTATTTGCGATAACAGAAGCGGAAAATTCACGGGAGATTATGATATTGTAATTGGTCCCGTTGCGGATGACAGGGTTTATCGTGTCGTTGTTGAATACGAAAACGGAGATTTGGACAAGGAAACGGCTCTTAAAAATCTAAAAACAGAATCGCTTTGCGATCAAATCCTATTTCACACGGAAAGGGCGCTTGAATACTTAAAATACATTGACACGGAGGTTGTCGGAGAATGAATGAACGCAGTTATGAAACTCTCCTTTACGGTATTACCGCCAATGTAGTGGCTAAAATTATGGAACTAAACGATTGGTCGGAAAACGAAGCCATGGAGAGGTTTACAACGTCAAAATTGTATTCTTATCTTGAGCGTGAAGAAACAAAAGTTTGGCAGTACAGCACCTTGATGCTTGCGCAGCTTTTCAACGAAGAGCGTGCAGGAAAACTGTCTTTGCCGGAGGTGTAAAATGAGCAAGACGTTAGAATTTAAGGCGTTTTGTTTTGAAGCGTACCGTGCGGAGAAAAAACTTACCGGTAGAGAGACGATGAATCTTTTCAAAAAGTACGGGGTTTTAGACTATCTTGGTGCGTGTTTTGACGTTTTGCACACTACGGGAAGAGCGTATATAGTGGAAGATATCGATGTGTTTATCGACGCTCGAAAAAATGCCTAATTCAAAAAAGGGTGGTATCATGAAAAATTTGAAAGTTACTTTACACAACAAAATGTTACTCATTGCTATTTTGATTGTAGTTTTGATGGCGGTGGGAGTGCTTTGTTTCGTCGGCTGTGACGGTGGTGAAGAGCAGAAATATTCTGAAGGGCTGGAGTATTCCTTTCATAACAACAAAAAGGCCTTCGTTGAAGGAATCGGTTCTTGCAAAGACACGGATTTGATAATTCCGCCATCCGTTGACGGATGCAAGGTGGTGGGAATAACGTCGTATGCGTTTCGTGACTGTCGCGAAATAACAAGCGTGATAATACCCGATAGCGTCGAGTGGGTGGAAGACGATGCTTTTGAGGGATGTACCTCCTTGAAAGAGGTGACCATCGGCAATGGCGTGACGAGTGTGGCGGATTATGTATTCATGGATTGTCCGATAGAAAAAGCGACGATACCGACGATTGCAATTCATGCAATAACACACCTTGACCGCGGACTGGAAAGGGCCCCAACGCTAAAAGAGGTGGTTCTAACTAGCGGCACCGAAATAGAAGAAGAAGCGTTTGCGGAATGCGGCAGGCTGCAAAGCATAACGATACCTTCCACTCTAACGAAAATAGACTTTGATGCTTTCGACGATTGCAACAGCCTTGTAAACGTGTACATAAGTGACCTCGCGGCATGGTGCGAAATTTCGTTTTTTTCCAATCCGTTGGAAAAGGCATGCAACTTGTACTTGAATGGTGAACTTGTCACTGATTTGGTTATTCCCGACACCGTAACGGAAATTTATGATGCATTCGAGGGTTGCACAAGCATAAAAAGTGTAACGATACCGTCTTCGGTAACGTTGTTGTGCGGATTTGGAGATTGCACCGGCTTGGTGAAAGTCAATTATTGCGGCACAATAGATGAGTGGGTACAAATCAAACAATCATGGCAGCAGGGGCCGCTATATTATGCGCAAGACTTGTACATAAACAACGAATTGGTGACGGAAGCCAATATTACGTCTGCTACCAAAGTGAATGGGTGTGCATTTATAAATTGTCAAAGTTTGAAAAAAGTGACATTAGCTGATAGCGTCACGGAGATAGGCGGCGAGGCGTTTTATGGTTGCAGCGGTTTGACAAGCGTGACAATTTCCGATAGTGTGACGACAATAGGAAGCGAATCCTTTTATGGTTGCAGCGGATTGACAAGCGTAACTATTCCAAGCGGCATCACAAGCATTGGAAGTGATGCATTTGAAGGTTGTTATCGTTTAGTTGAAGTGTGCAACAAATCTTCGCTAGAAATAATTTCAGGTAGCGAAGATTGTGGAAAAGTGGCATATTATGCAAAAAACGTGTGCACTAACGAAAATGAAACCAAACTGTCGACGGATAGCGACGGATTTGTGATCTACACGGACGGCGAGGAAAAAACACTAGTGTCTTACGTCGGCACACAAGTAGAAGTGGCAATTCCTTCTGACGTTACGAAGATAAATCAATATGCATTTTATTCTGTAGTTAAGCCGTGGGGATATTATTCTTTCGACATTGGGGATTTGGTGAAAATAACGATTCCAGAAAGCGTCACGAGCATAGGGGATTGTGCTTTCAAAGGGTGCGACAAGTTGGTGGAAGTGTGCAACAAATCGGCACTGAACGTAATTGCAGGTTCGTCGGAAAACGGAAAAGTGGCATATTGTGCGAAGAACGTGTACTCTGACGGAAATGAAAGCAAACTGACGACGGATAGCGACGGATTTGTGATCTACGCGGACGGCGAGGAAAAAACACTGGTGTCCTACGTCGGCACACAAGTAGAAGTGACAATTCCTTCCGACGTTACGAAGATAAACCAATATGCGTTTTATGGGAGCAGGAATTTGCAAAGCGTTACAGTCCCGGATAGTGTAACGTACGTGGGGAATTATGCGTTTGCTAATTGTCGAAACTTGACAAAAGTAACAATCGGCAACGGCATAACCGTCATGGGGTGGTGTCCGTTTTACAATTGCCCTATTGAAACGGCAACGATACCAGCGATAGCTTGTGGCTACGTGGGAAACGACAGGTTAAAAACAGTGGTAATCACTGGAGGCGAATACACACCTGACGGTTCGCTGTCTAATTGTGCAAACTTAACGAGCGTAACTATATGTAGCGGCGTAAAAAGTATAAAAAGAGACTCTTTCATATGGGCCACTTCCCTGACCGACATAACCATTCCAAGCACTGTGAAAAGTGTTGGTTGGAGAGCCTTTTACCATTGTTATGCATTGAAGAACGTGTATTACGGTGGCACTGCGGAAGAATGGAAAAACATAAGTTTCAGTACAGACAACTATCCGATTAACTATGCAACAATATATTACTACAGCGAAAACAATCCCTTTGAAGGAGAAAATGCCGCA
>CAZADD010000069.1:0-6683 GCA_964483825.1 uncultured Oscillospiraceae bacterium | reverse complement strand
CTTTCGTTACGTTAGTGTTCTGGCGTTACGGAAAAAACTAAAATCAACAAAAATAGTGTTACTTTGGGGGACTGCAACCAATGCGTTGTGGTCTTTTGTTTTGCGCGTTACATCGGCTTGCGGTTTCTTGTTTTGCTTGTTGAACAGTGCTTCGTTTTTTTTGTAGGATTTGCCCGAAATTTTTGGGTGGCATGTTGGCGTGCCCTCGAAAGCGGTGGTGCGGTGCCTGGCTGTGGGTTTAGTTGTTGTCCGTAGTCGGTGCTGTTCTGCGCACGATGCTACTGCGGCTATTGCGCATGGTTACCCATGTTTCCTCGTAAATTTATGATTATTAAAAGTGACAGTGTTTTTTTTGTCAGCAATGCTAATGCGTTTAGTTTGTAGTTATAAGTATTTTGTCGCACGGTTCGGTCACAACATTGGCCCGTTGTTATATAGGCGCAAGCGTTTCGGCGCTTAGTTTAGTTGGTCCAGTCGTGCGTTGTTGTCTAACATTACGGAAAAAACTAAAATCAAAAAAATAGTGTTACTTTTTAATGGTCGGCACAATGTCGGGGCATCGGCGAAACGTTCAGGGGTTTTGGGGCGTACGGTTCTGCCAATAACGCCAAGGAGTCTGAATGTATTCACAAGTGTTTTGTTGGCTGTTATATGTTGCCGTGTTCGGGTACAACGCCGGCCTGTCGGCGTGTATCCATCGGGCTTTTTCGGTGCTCGGTTTTGCATTGTTTGAGCGTCAAATCTTGTCAAAATTTGGGTGTTTGCGGCAAAATTTTCCCCCGGTTTTTGCCATTTTTTACTAAATTTCAACACGTTTTACGGTGTGTTTCGGGATCAAAAACAGGCATCGATTCGGCAACTGAAGTCCGTCTTAATGATATTTTTATTTCAAAAACAATGTAAACATATGAAAATAATATAACAATCCTATGACTCCCCCCCCCGAAAAGTTGCCGCAACCGTTGACATTGCACTCATATAGTGGTAAAATTTCTATGTATACAAAATTGGAAGTCCAACAATTTTTTTGCGGATTTCGCTGTATACTACACTAAGGTCCGGCAAATACAACACAAGAGGACGAGGAAAAATGGCTGCAAAGACAGTTAAGAATAAGAAAAAAAACACAGCGGCAAAAGTTGTCAAAAACAAAACTACCGTAGCCGCACAATCCGCCGATAAAAAGAAAAATTCGGCATCGGTGCAACAAGCGCAACCGCCGATTGAAGACGTTGCCGTCGAAAACAGCGCAAGCGTTGCCGCCGCCGTCGAAAGCATTGCAGATGCCGCTATCGAAACTGAACCTGCCGTTCAAAACGTTGCGGCAAAGCGGGGCAAGAAAAAAGGCAAACAGGCGGTACCTGCCGACGGGCAATCCGCCGACGGTTCAAAAACCACCTACGTGCTTAAAATCAAACACTTTTCCAAAAAGTACGCAGGCGCAAAAAACTATTCCGCCTACGATATCAGTCTTGCCATCGAGGCGGGCAAGGTGTTGGGGCTGGTGGGTAGCAACGGTGCAGGTAAATCCACAACCATCAAGTCCGTCACGGGAATTTTGCCTTTCACCGAAGGTGAAATTTACGTCAACGGTTACGACGTGAAAAAACAGCCGATAGAGGCCAAAAGTTGCATCGGCTACGTTCCGGACGACCACTCGGTGTACGAAGTGTTAACGGGCAGAGAATATGCCGACTACATGGGCAGTCTTTTCAGTGTGCCCAAAGAAGAAAAACAGAAAAAAATCGAGTACTATGCAAAGCTGTTCAATTTGGAATACGCAATGGATAAGCAAATTGCCGGCTATTCGCATGGTATGAAGCAAAAAATATGCCTCATCGGTTCCCTTGTTCACTCTCCCAAGCTGTGGATATTGGACGAACCAATGATGGGTTTGGATCCGCAAACAATGAACGACGTGCTCAACTGCATTCGAGATTACGCCAATGCAGGGAATGCCGTCGTCTTTTCGTCTCACAACTTGGACGTTGTGGAAAAGGTGTGTGACAGGGTGGCCATCATCAAGGATGGCCGTTTGGCGGAATTTTTCGATTTGAAGAAAGCAATGAGCGATCCTTCGTTCAGCCTTGAACGTTTGTTCATGGAAATCAACGAGGTTCACAATGGATAAGATCAACGCCTACGTCCGCTTGCACATGCGGCTGATGCGCACAAAAAGTACCGCAGGCAAAAAAAGCAGAATCGCAACTACGTTGTTGATGCTACTCACTTGCGTAGTAATGCTTTTTTTGTTCAAGTACTTTTTGGAAATGCTCAACGACCAATTCGGCAAACATTTGGATATTGCAGATTTTGCCACGGTGCTGTTCACGGTTGTTGAAGTGTTGTTAACGGTGATGTGCATTTCCTACGAAATAAAAGGGCTGTTGAAACCGTCCGACTTGAAAATAGTTGCACGTTTCCCAATGTCCTCGTTCCAAACGTTCGTGGCGGAATTGATCATTGTGTTTTTGAAAATGGTCATTTTGTCCGTGAGTATTTGCGTTCCCATCATGTTGGTGTTCGGCTGGGCAACGGATATGCTTTCCGCATTGTTCGTGTTCCGTGTGTTCGTGGCATCCCTTTTCGTGGTGTTTTTGCCCTTTGGCTTGGGCACGTTGCTCACAGTTCCCGTCATGTACGCAAAATCGGCCATTCAAAACATGAATTGGCTCAAAATCTTGATATTCGTGGCGGTGCTTTCCGGTGCGCTTGTTTTGTACGACTACGTTTTGAACTTGCTTGCCGAGTACTTCATTCACAAACGTATCTCCGAAGAAACCGTTGCCGCAATGACAAATTTCATTTCATTCATGAACGGTTGGGCCAACCCCTGCGTGCAGCTCAAAAACATTGCCGTCAGCGGCAATTGGTGGCTTGCCATTATCATTTTGTTGGGAATGGGCGCAGTGCTGTTGGCAGTGGGGCTGTTTGTTGCAAAACCCGTCTACGACAAGGTTCGTTTGTACGAATTGGAAGGGCGCGCCAAACTTTTCGGAGTGAAATGCAAGTACTCTTCCGGCGGTCCGTTCGGCGCTATTTTGAAAAAAGAATTCAAAGATATTATCAGAACGGGCACTTTTGCGTATTATTATTTGGGTGTTGCAATCACAACGCCGGTAATGGTGTTTTTCTGCAACCGACTTGTCAACAAAGTTGGCGAAGCGCAAGTTGGCGGCAACCTTGCCTACGGCGTGTCGGTACTTGTGCTATTGTCCTTCATGGCAATGATAAATTCCTTTTCCGCACAGGCAATTTCGCGCGAAAAGGAAACTTTCTACATCACCAAACTCACTCCCTACACATTCAAGGCGCAGTTGGCAGCCAAAGCCGTCATCAATTTGGTGATAGCAACGGGCGCATTGCTTATCAGCATATTCGTGCTTTTGCGTTTGGAATTCCTCACTGTGGGGCAAAGTTTTTTGGTGCTGGGCATTTCCTTCGTTTCGGCGTTGGGAATGATTTTGAACGGGTTCAACTTGAACCTTGCAAACCCCGATCTTGCAACGTCCACCAACCGTGACGCAGGACAGACCAACATGAATCTGCTGATGCTGTTGGGACTGTTCTTCGCCGTCGTTCAAGGCGGTTTGGCAATAATTTTGGACTATTTGAAAAGCTCGGAAATGGTGTACTTGCTAAATGCGGCAATAACCGTGGTGTACACGGGCATCAACTTGTTGGTGTTCTTGCTCACTGCGGAGAAAAAATATACAAGAATTGAATTCAGATAACAACTAACAAAAAAACAAAGCAAAAAAGTAAGATAACAGACGATGATGTTTTTTCGTTTAATCTACTAAAAAAAGGCGTTAGGCACCTTTCGCACAACAAAAATGCGGTTTGTGGTGTTTAACATTGGTAAAAGGGTGATTAAAAATGAAAAAAGTGATGATTTGTGCTATAACGTTACTTCCGTTGGTAATACTGCTAACGCTGTTCGTCAGCACTACCGTAATTGGGTTTTCAACCTACATCTATCCTGATGAAGTGATTTTTGAAGAAAACTCAAACGGAATAATAATCAAAAAAGGCGATACTCACGATCTCCACTGGACTGTTCAGCCAACTTTGGCGGATAACAAAGAAGTGACGTTTTCGGTGGATGATTCAAGTATCATCACGGTCGACGCCAACGGAACAATCACCGGCGTCGATTTTGGCACGACCTACGTTACCGTCACAAGTGCGGAACGGTCGACCGTTTCCGGCAGGCTGAAAGTAACCGTCACCGACGACTACGTTCACAGCCTAACGGTGGAAAATGCTCCCCAAACGCTTATGTTTGGCGAATCGGCCCCCAAGCTTATCGTCAGCTATGTGCCGTCGGATGCAAAGTACAACGAGTGGGCATGCGAACTTGTGGATGACGAAACGTACAACAGTTCAAGTTTGCTCAGTATCACCAGCGACGGAATTATAACTGCAAAAAATCCCAAAATGGGCGGTGTCGCAATAGTTCGTGTCTACAACGTGAAGCTGAGAGAGATTTACGATAAAATACGGAAGGGCGAATACACCGAATCGGAAGAAGTTGTACCGCAGGAAGTGGAACGCGAATTCAAAATTGTTGTTTACGGCGAAATCCGCAGCCTAAGTTTTGAAGGCGATTCCAAGCTCACGTACAGTGCAAATAGCAATTTTGGTTTCAACGTCGTTTTGACGGAGGCCAACGCTGCCTTCAACAACGTTCTTCACTATGCATTGTTCGACGGCACAAATAAAGATAAGCAATACTCCTACGACGACTTGAAAAAGTTGCTTGAAAAGGGCCAAATTGCTACCCAAACGGACGTTGCAGCGGTAACACTTGCTGATGCCGACAACAACGTTGCCCAAACAAGCGGCAAAGTCGAGTTCACAAGGGCCGGCACAGTAACGCTTTACGTTTGGGACGACTACGGCCACGTAATTTCCAAGCAGTACAAGTCATCGTATGGCCACTACGACGAAATAAA
The DNA here is from genome assembly GCA_964483825.1 of uncultured Oscillospiraceae bacterium. Classification (GTDB taxonomy): domain Bacteria; phylum Bacillota; class Clostridia; order Christensenellales; family CAG-314; genus Fimimonas. The sequence continues at coordinate 1,725 of CAZADD010000069.1, read as the reverse complement.
ATTCAACTACAGCGAATCTGAAGTGTCGGTAGAGTACGATAAGTACACAGGCGAAAACAAAAAACCGTTAACGCTGTCTATCAGTTATTCACCTACGGATGCCGCTGCTTGCGGAGCCGAAATAATCTATTCTAGCAGTGACGAAAATGTCATTAAAGTTGTGGATAACCAATTGTGGGTTTACGGCGGCGGTAAGGCAACTATCAAGGCCACAACCACAAACTCCGCCGGCAAAGACATTGCTTCCCTGGTTGTAAGCGTAAAACGCAAAGCCGAAAGCATTTCATTCGTGGATGGCAACGAAACGTCGGGCATGAAGTACGTTACAACAACAAGCAAAACGCTTAAGCTTGCAACGGAACTGCTTCCTACCGATACAACCTACACCGGTGTCACTTACGAAATTACAGAGGGCACCGGCGCAACGGTGAACCAAAACGGCGTTGTTACGTTCTCCTCCAACACAACGTGCCAAGTAACCGTTCGTGCAACGGCGGAAAAAACCAACAAAACGGCCGAAATCGTTGTAACCTACGTTCCTGCTAGCGATGCAAAACAAGTAAAGGAAACAATCAACGTAACGCTGAACAAGTACGAATCGCAAAATTCCGTCACGTTCACTGCCTACATTGGCTCGCCGTACTATTCAACGGAAGCAATAACCTACACAATTGACGGCACCGACGCAACGGTAGACGAACTGGGCTTTGTTGAAATCCCCAATAACCCCGAGAAATATTCCTACACGCTAACGGCAAAAGTTGGCGAAAAGGCTGTGGCAACCGCCACCGTAAAACTCATTCGCAAAGCCGAAAGCATTTCCGTAACACCTTATGCAACTTGGGACGGCCTCAAAAACGAGCTCATCCAAGGCGGTTACACGTCTTCCAAGAAAATTTTGCTTGATTTTGCAATCGGCCCGAACGACGCAACCAAGAAAGCGCCGGATAAGGTAGTTTGCGACACAAGCATTGCCGAAATTGTCACGGAAGAGGGAAAAATCTACTTGGTGTTCAACCAAGCCGGCACAGTCACTGTCACCGCAACGGCGGATGACCAACAATGCTCCGTCACGGTGCAAAGTACTTGCGGTTTGCTGGATACCGAAACTGTTATCGACACGGCAACCAAAACGGTGAATGCCGATGACGAAAACAACAACAGCCTCACCGTTTCCGACTTTATCACAACGTTGTCCCCCGCAAATGCCGACCTTTCCAACGTCACGTTTAAGGTAACGGGCGGCAGCAACCTTGTAACGGTAGAAGGACAAAAAATCACATTCACCAACGGCGGCACCGTTACGCTTCAACTGGTGTATGAAACTACTGCCGGCACGCAACAAAGCAGCCCCATAACCGTTCTTGTAACCGAAGAACCTGCGGATATTATCCCACAAAATGGTGCGTTTGTTGTCCGTGACCGCACAGTTGCCCTTTCCGAACTGTTTGCAATGGTCAACCCCACGGCAGGCTATGTGGAAGACAGCAAATTCGTGCCCTACACGATGTCCTACGGCATTGACAACGGCACGGACGTTGCTTCAATCACACAATCGATAGGCAAACACTATCTCACATTCAGTCAAGCAGGCATTGTCACCGTTACGGCAACGATAGAAGGCACCAAACGCACCGAAAGCGTTGCAGTTGCTTACTATGGCAACTATTCAACGCAAAATAGCAATGGAATTGTAACCAAAGTTGACGGCGACAACAACAATTA
>CAZADD010000068.1:0-6828 GCA_964483825.1 uncultured Oscillospiraceae bacterium | reverse complement strand
CCCAAAATGGAAACGAACTCGCTTTTGCGAAATTGCAACGACACGCCTTTCAGCGCGTCAACTTGCGTTTCGCCCTCGCCGTAAACCTTCGTAACGTTTTTCAGTTCTAACATTTTTTCTCCCTGTGCGCCGAACGAACGCTAGAAACCGTTCGGCAAATTGAATTTTATGCACACATATTAAGAAAAATAACTTAACAGTTGCTTAAATCACCACTTGATTTCTCTGTTTTGGTATGCGAGAAATTCGTTCACTTTGGAAAAATGTCCGCAACCGAAAAAGCCGTTGTATGCCGAAAGCGGACTGGGATGTGCCGCCGTTAAAACAAGATGTTGTTTGCCCGTTATCAACCGTTTCTTTTCCTGTGCGTTGCGTCCCCAAAGCAAAAATACCATGCCCCTTTCGCGAGCGTTTAGGTACTTTATCACTTCGTCGGTGAACGTCTCCCAACCCTTGCCTTTGTGCGAATTGGGTTCGTGGTCTCGAACGGTAAGCACCGCATTCAAAAGCAACACGCCTTGCCTTGCCCACGGCGTGAGATCTCCGCCCTTTATTTGACTGTCGTAGCCCAAATCGTCGTGAATTTCCTTGAAAATGTTCACTAAACTCATGGGCGGCAAAACGCCTTGCGGCACGGAAAAACTCATGCCCATGGCTTGCCCCTCGTTGTAGTAGGGGTCTTGCCCCAATATCACCACGTTAACGTCGTCGTATGCCGTGTTATCGAAGGCATTCAAAATCATTTTCTTGGGCGGATACACCTTGTGCGCGGCGTATTCTTCCACCAAAAAGCTTTTCAACTGCTTGAAATAGGGTTTTTGAAATTCTTGTTCGAACAATTCTTCCCAACCGTTGTAATCCCGTTGCATATTTTTCTCCTTAGCCTTTAACGCAAAAAGCGCGCCCGTTTTTGAGCACGCTTCCCAATAATTTTGAGTTTAGTCTTCCGCGCACGGCACCAAAACTGCGGATGACGACACGACGCAAATGGAATCGCCTGCGCCCAACACAACAATTTCGCCGTCGGAATACTTGCCCACCAAACCGTTCAAGCGCACGTTGAAATGTTTGTGAGACGATCTTGCGCTTTGCAAAACGTACTTGCCTGCGGCAATTTCGCCGTCAATGCCCACGTTGTAGGTGACGTTTCTTGCAAGAACCAACTGCCTGTTGGCCTCAACGTAGTTTTGTTGTTCAACTTGTTTTGCCTCTTCTTGCTGCTGAGCTTGTGCCTTTTCACGCTTGGCACGGGCGTTTGTGCGTGCCATTTTGTAGGCAACGATTGCCAAAAAACCAACGACAAGCACTATGCCCAAAATTATAAGCACGGTGTTCATCAATTTTATGTTTACTTCAAAAAATGCCATAATTGCTCCTTCGGCGCAACTGCGCCCACTTCAATTCAACTGCGAAAAATCAAGCAAGTGCCAAAATGTTTTTTGTTTCGTGCGAAATAACACAAGTTATTCGTGCGTTGTACAACTTGCACGTCCAAAGCAGTGCCGTCAATCAAAACGGCGCAGGCTACACGGCGACGAGTGGAAAAATCTCAATGCTTGCGAATTTTGAGAAAATTGCACAAATAACCTTTGCTAAACCCAACTACAAATGCGCCGCTTTTGCCGTTTTGAACTTCTTTTTTATTTTAACACCACATGCGGCAAAAAGCAATAAATTTTTGCGGCACGCCCCAACGACTTTGCACGAATTATGGAAAATATGCGCACTAAGCACTTTTGCGGCGTGCTTTTGGCGTTTTGCCGTCTACCCGTTGCCAAGCAAATTGCCACAAACACGGCTAAACGGTTTGGTCTATGCTTTAATTTGCACGAGTTGCAAAAATATTTGGTAGCAAGACAAAATAGCGTGTTTGACCGCATCGACATTGCTCGCCGAAACAGCCCCCGCTTCCAACGGCAATATTCGCCGCAAGCACAATCAAAAAAACACGCTTTTTTCATTTGTGACACACAACTGCGAAAAACCACTCAAAAAAGGATACTAAATTTCAAATCGGTATTGACTTGCAAGGTTGTTTGTATTATAATAAGCACGAAAAAAGTCGGGGCACGGCGCAAGTCGATTGCCCTTTGAAAATATACGAGGTAGAAAATGTCAATTTTTGCAGATTTCGGTGCAGGCAATATTGTTTCTACGCACACCGATTGGCCAATCGAACTGATTTACGCTTTGCGCGTGCTTTTGGGCAGCGTTTTGGGGCTTATGCTCGGCATCGAACGCAGTCGCAGACAAAAAGAAGCCGGCATGGCAACCCACTTTGTGGTTGGATGCGCTTCGACGCTGTTGACGTGCGTTTCACTGTGGTTCAACGAAATTGCAGGCGTGGGCGACGGTGCCCGTATTGCGGCGCAAGTCGTTTCCGGCGTGGGCTTTTTGGGTGCAGGCATGATTTTCTTCCGCAGAGAAAGTTTGCGCGGTCTTACTACGGCGGCTGGCATTTGGGCAACAGCGGCAATAGGAATGTGCACGGCGTGCGGCTTGTACTGGCTTGCAGGAGGCGCAACGGCGTTTATCATTTTGGTTCAAATACTGTTGCACGCCAAATTCGTGCGCCGCAACAACTTGCATTTGTTGCTTGTCAAAATGGAGTACACGGATGACGCAAAAAACAAACTTACGGAATATTTCGGCGTGGATTCCTTCCACCGCTTCAAAATCACTTCCACTAACGAAAAGTTTTTGCCCGATGCACAAGGACATCGAACAATAAGCGACCCTCAAACGGATGAACAACAACCCGACCCCGTTGTTATAAGCAAAAAACTCACGGTGGAAACGGTTATTTATCCTTCCAAAAATTGCAGTGCGGAAGCAATTGCCAAGTTCGTTCGTGAAAATCCGCAAATACATTCAATAGAGCGTTTGGAAGACCTGTAAACAAAACGTTTCAAACGGCGCCGCACAACAAGCGGCGCCATTTTTTTGCTGTTTGAGCTACATTTTTTGTAAGTAGCTACCACGTAACGGATGATTTACTACGGCAACACCATTTCGGATAATTTTGAAATTTTCCTGTGTTCGGCCGCAAATTTTATCTGCGACTTTTTCCTACAAAAAAAACGCTTGCCCTTGCAAACTCGTTACCAAGTTTTTTTTCAATCTATCACAAACAATTTGCATTTTATTCAATTTTATTCAATCCATTATCCCAATCCAAACTTCAATGTTGACTTTGCGGCGTGCGTGTGGTATAATAATTTCTAAAACTTTTTCAAGGAGTGGCAACATGTACGAACAAGCATTGCAACTGATCAAACAATACGACACCATCGTCATTCACCGTCACGAAAAGCCCGATGGCGACGCTATTGGCAGCCAAGTGGGGCTAAGAAACCTTATTTTGGATAATTTTCCGCAAAAACAAGTTTTTATCGTGGGGGACGCCCCCAAAAGATACGGCTTTGTGGCGGACAGTGAACCGCAAAACGTGCCCGACGAAATTTACGGCAAGGCATTGGCAATAGTGTTGGATTCCGCATCCGTGCACATGATTTCCGATCACCGCTACGAAAAGGCGGCGGCAACGTTGCGTTTCGATCACCACTTGTTTGTGGAAAAAATTTGCGACGTGGAGATTATCGACACCTCTTGCGAAAGTTGCGCAGGGCTTATTGCAAAATTTGCAAAAGGCGTGGGGCTGAACCTTTCCAAGCGTGCGGCACAGGCGTTGTACACAGGCATGGTGACGGATAGCGGACGTTTTCGGTACGATTCCACTACGCCCTGCACAATGCGCTTGGCAGCCGATTTGTTAGAAACGGGATTTGACCTTAACGAAGTTTACACACCGCTATACGCCGACGATTTCGACATGATAAAGTTGCGTGCGCAGTTTGTTTTGGGAGTTAAATTCACCGAACACAATGTTGCCTACATCTACACAACCAAAGAACGCATTGCGGAACTGGGCGTGGATACTTTCACCGTTTCTCGCGGAATGGTGGGCGTAATGTCGGATATTCGCGGTGTGGACACTTGGGTGAACTTCACCGAAACGGACGAAGGCGTGGGATGCGAACTGCGCTCGAAAAAGTACAACATCAACCCCATCGCCGTGAAATACGGTGGCGGCGGACACCCAAAGGCCAGCGGTGCCATGGTTGCCGACCGTGAAACGGCCATGAAAATGCTTGCGGACTTGGACGCATTGAACCAAAACTAACACTAACGGAGATTTGAACATGACACAACAACTTGAAACAATGACGGCCATTTTGGAAAAAATAAAAGCCTACGACAAAATAGTTATTTCCCGTCACTTGCGCCCCGATGGCGACGCTATCGGCTCAACAAAAGGGTTGCAAGCTATGCTGAAACTCACCTACCCCGAAAAGCAAATTTTGCTTATCAACAGCGATTCTTCCAATTATCTTTCGTTTTTGGGCGGTGAAGACGGCCAAATGCCCGACGAATGGTACGCCGACGCATTGCAAATCGTTATCGATTCCGGCACGGCAGAACGTGTTTCCAACCCCAAATTCAACCTTGCCAAGGAAGTGATAAAAATCGACCACCACATCGACATCAAACCCTACGGCGATTTGTGTTGGGTGCAAGATTGGCGTTCGTCTGCATGCGAAATGATTGCGTTTTTCTACAAAACGTTCCAACAGGAACTGAAAATGAACAAAGAAGCCGCCACCTATGTTTTTTGCGGAATGGTGACGGACAGCGGACGCTTCCGCTACGAAACGACCACCGGCGAAACGTTACGCCTTGCGGCAATGCTGTTGGATTTCGGCGTGGATACCGACCACATGTACGCACACTTGTATTTGGAAGACTTCGACTATCTCAAATTCCAAGCATACGTGTTCAAAAAGATGAAAATAACGCAAAACGGCGTTGCGTATCTCTATGTAGACAGACGCATGCAAAAGAAATTTCAACTGACAACGGAACAAGCGTGCGAAGCCGTTTCGTTTTTGAAAGGAATAAAGGGTTGTCTTGCTTGGTTGGCGTTCATCGATATGCCGGACGGCAAAATTCGCGTTAGATTGCGCAGCAGATTTATGACCATTAACAAAGTTGCGGAAAAATGGCGCGGCGGCGGACACGAATGCACTTGTGGCGCAACGCTACTTTCCAAAAAGGAAATTCCGCTGATTGTTGCCGATGCCGACGAGGCAGTTTGCAACTTTAAGGCCACAAACGAAAACTGGATGTAATTTTGGCGGCAACGTTCCGCCAAAGAAGGAACAATATGAAAATTTTGGTAACTAACGATGACGGAATAGATTCCGAAGGGCTTGCCGTAGTTGTGCAATGGGCAGTTCGGCACGGCGACGTGTGGGTTTCGGCACCCAAAACGCAACAAAGCGGAAAAAGCCACGCCATCACCATTCACAGCCCGTTCACGGCCGCACAGCATCCGTTGGGGTTGGGCGAGGTTACGGCCTATGCCGTGGATTCTTCGCCGGCCGATTGCGTGCGGTTTGCTACACTTGGACTGAAACAAGATTTTGACCTGATAATTTCCGGTGTGAACAAAGGGTTCAACTTGGGACAAGACGTGCTTTACAGCGGCACTGTGGCTGCCATTTTCGAATCGGCACTACGCAGCACTTGCGGCATGGCAATTTCCACTGAATACACCACCTTCCAATATGCACGTGAGCAGCTGGAAAACATATACAGGTTTTTTGAAACCAACCGCTTGTTTGACAAAAACGTTATCTACAACGTTAACGTGCCCCTTCAGCCCAAAGGCATTGTGGTAACGCGGCAAGGCGGCGCATATTTTTCCGACGACTGGGCGATGGTTGAATACGGACAGTGGATTCAAAAGGGCTACTGCGTCCACGAAAACAAACACGACTTGACGTTGGATACCGACGCAACTATCGACGGCTACGTTACTGTAACGCCGCTGACGGTGGACAGAAGCGACACAAAAATTTGGCAAAAACTGTCTTCTTTGAAAGAAAGTTTTTAACGAAGCTTGCCACACAACGGGATGACATTAAAAAACAGTCGTCGCACAAAAGCCCCGTTGCGAGGCACGTTTTAATACGCATTGAGCGGCTGTATTCACAGCCAACAGCGTGAATAATTGCAAAATAATGCAGTTGCAACGACTGTTTGCGCTAGCAGAATTGCATTTTTGTGCATTTCAATCAAAATGTGTATGTTCAATTGCTCGACAACAGCCCAAACGGCTTGCGGAGTAAAAGCAAATTTGCTATCGTTCCAAAACCGCCGCAACCGAAACCAACGATGCGCAAAACTTCAAGACGTTTTGTTGCGGTTTGGGGCGATTTCCAGAAAATGTTATAACGACACACATTACGACAAGGTTGTTCGCCGTTCCGCAATTGGATCTCAAAGGTTTATAATGCGTGCGACAGTATATTGTTGCCGTACTTTTTTCGGCAATATCTACCACGCAAGAATTTGCGTTGCAGCATAATTGGATTGCAGTGTTACTCCACCGTTTTGGAACGCAACGTCCACAAATAGTTAAGATATTTTGCGTTCTAAGCGATTTTTCGAAATAATGCAACTGTTCGTTACCGCACAAAACTTGATTGCCGTGTTGTTGCCAAAACAATTGACGAGCAACCACACAACCAAACAATGCAAAACGCATTTTGCAAGGCAGTTGTTTCGTTGATTTTTGCACCAAACTGTGCTAGAATAGTAACAGTGCACAGCAAAGCACAACCCCGAATATTGTCTTTGTAGTTAAACGGATACAACAAGCCCTTCTAACTTGGATATTTGTTGGCATAAACACAAGATTTGGTTAAAACAACTGTTAGACGCTGATTGTTAGCATAAATTATACATGTCGGCACGAGACGAAAT
>CAZADD010000067.1:6901-7163 GCA_964483825.1 uncultured Oscillospiraceae bacterium | reverse complement strand
GGATCGTTTGTCCAAGTTTCGGAAATTGTGCAGTTTTCGGTTTCGGTGTGGGTGCAATCACCGTTTGTACATTTGTGAGTGTGGGTGAGTTTTCCATCTTCGGCAACTTCGTCGGGTGCCCAATCGCCGTATTTGTGGCCTTTTGCGGGAACAACAGTTTGAGCAACAAGAACAGCTTCACAAACGGAGCAGTGTTTGCCTTCCGTTTTGCCGGGTTCCGTGCAAGTGGGTTCTACAGCCTTATCGACAACTTCAGTGTGAC
>CAZADD010000067.1:4561-6801 GCA_964483825.1 uncultured Oscillospiraceae bacterium | reverse complement strand
CTTTTGCGGAAACTACAGTTGCGGATTGTTCAATTTCCGTTGTGCAAGCTTCGTCACTGAAGTACTTTTTGCAAACACTGCAGTACCAGTATTCGATGTTACCAGCTTCTTCACACGTTGCGTCTTTGGAACCAGTGTGAGTTGCACTGTGACCTTTTGCGGAAACTACAGTTGCGGATTGTTCAATTTCCGTTGTGCAAGCTTCGTCGCTGAAGTACTTTTGGCATTCTTCGCAGTACCAGTAAGCAATGTTGCCGGCTTCCGTGCAAGTTGCGTCCTTTTTCGGTGTTGCCGTTGCGTTTGCGTGGTCGCATGCGGGGGTTGCGGATACAGCAATATAGGAAATTGTGATACTTTCAATACGATATTGTCCACTGCTAGTGTTCGTAAGTGCCACAGAATTTGCATTGATAGAGTAAACACCGTTTGATGTGCTAGCTAATGTTGTTTCGCCAACGGCAACAGTGATTTGTTTAACTGAAGAGACCGTATTCCCCTTCATTTTGATGGCGATACTAACAATACGATATTCATCAGTAACTGCGATAGTCAATGTATTGTTCGGATACATACGTATGCCGCCGTCAGCGTTAAGACCTATAGCAAGGTTACTGTTCGCGCCACCTTTTTTATTCGATGTTATGGTAAACAATGTCGAATCCAAGTTAACAGTACTTGCATTGTTACCAGTCGCATCCATATTTGTTGTGGTGCCGCTATACATCATTATTGCATTTGTTGCCGTTGCAGTATTTTCGTCAACAACACTAACTTCGATTGCACTGTCTGTAGTGATTGCGAAAGAATAGTTACCGTCGTCATCCGCAAGAACAATACTACCATTTACTTTTACATATTCCACCTTGTAACCTTCCTCTGCCGTTACAGTGAAGGAAACGGTTGAACCGCCCACATAGGAGGATTCCAAAGAGGAAATGGTTGCGTGTTCTACTGTGGGAACCGTCAATGTGAAAGTGGGAACTTTTGCGTCAACAAGCAAACAACCGGAGGCAAATTCTCTTGTGCCACCATAGTTTGTGAGAGTACCGGTTACAGTTATCTCTTGACCGACAGCCAATGTACTTGCGTCTTGTCCTTCACCACTCTTCATACGATAGCAAGTTACTTCCTTATCACACACGGTGATGACAAGCGTAATATTTTTGTAACTCGAATTCCAAGCAGATGTAATTTTGGAAATAGTACCTGTAAGCTTGTAGGTGCCTTGAAGTGAAGCACCACTATTCAGTGCATAGAGTGCATCAACGATTTCTTGTGCGGTAAGTTCTTTGCCGCAACCTTCGCGTTGGCAAACATTTTCTTTAATGTCGTGGCCAAGAGCGGCGATTGCAACTTTTGAAATTGCAGTTGTTCCGTTTTCGTCGCTGAAGTTGCCTTCGCAAACAGAGCAGTGCCAGTATTCTACGTTACCGGCTTCTTCGCATTTTGCAGCAACAGCTTCGTATGCTTTGCCGTCGTTATCCCAAGTGTGAGATTTCTTGTCGATAACAAGTTTGCCGGTGATATCTTCCGTCTTAGCTTCATCAAAGTCTTTGCCGCATTCCGTGCAATGCCAGTGAGCTTTGGTGCCGTTTTCCGTGCAAGATGCAGGTTTTTCGGAGATGATTTCCGTTGTGGACCAAACGTGAGCATCTTCAACGACAGAAAGTTCAAGTTTGCCGGTGATATCGTTTGTGCCTTTGTCGTCATCAAAATCGCGTTGGCAAGTTTCGCAGTGCCAATAAGCGACTGTGCCGGTGTGGGTGCAAGTTGCAGGAACCACTTCGTGAATTTTGCCTTCGTTATCCCACTTGTGGCCAAGAGCGTTGATTACTTCTGCATCTTCCGTGGTTTCGGTTTTGCCTTCGGAATCCTTGAAGAACTTGCCGCAACCTTCTGCCGTGCACTTCCAATATGCGTTGTGGCCCGGTTCAGTGCAGGTTGCATCAAGCTTTCCCACTTCTTCCAACGTGTGGTGAGCGGGAATTGTGGTATCCAGTTCGGTTTTTTGGTCGGCATCGAAATCCTTTTCGCACTTGGTGCAGTGCCAGTGAGCTTTGGTGCCGTTTTCCGTGCAAGATGCAGGTTTTTCGGGGATGATTTCCGTTGTGGACCAAACGTGGTGAGCAGGGATTGTTAGGTTATCGGTGATATCCGTTGTTTTGTCTTCCGCAAACTTGTGGTGGCAAACGGAGCATTCAAAGTAGCCTTTGGAACCATCCGTTGTGCAAGTTTCGGCA
>CAZADD010000067.1:0-4461 GCA_964483825.1 uncultured Oscillospiraceae bacterium | reverse complement strand
GCAAACGGAGCATTCAAAGTAGCCTTTGGAACCATCCGTTGTGCAAGTTTCGGCATTGCCGTTTACCCATTCGCCCCAAACGTGCGCTGTACCGTTCACGGGGATTGCGAGGGCATCAGCCGTTGTGGGAGCCTTGTTTTCGTCGAAAAGTTCGTGGCAAACACCACATTCGTAGTGAGCTTCCATGCCGGCGTTGCCGCAATCGGAATCTTGTTTGGGAACAAGGTCGCCATAGGAGTGGCCGAGAGCGGAACCGTTTGCGAAAGTTTCCGTACCTTTTTCGCCGCAAGAACAAGATTTGTAGTAGGTTTCAGCTTTCGTGCAAGTTGCTGCGGATGCACGATATTTGGCATCAACTACTTGTTGATTGAAGGTGTGGTTAAGTTTGGAACCTGCGTCCGTTACGGTGTCTGTTTCGGTGCAGCCTGCGTGGTCGCAATGAGCGGTTTTGGTGCCGTCTTTCGTGCAAGTTGCGTTGTTATCGGAAACGTAGTTTGTGAAGGAGTGGCCGAGAGCCGTGCCGCTTGCGAAAGTTTCCGTGCCTTTTTCGCCGCAAGAACAAGATTTGTAGTAGGTTGCAGCTTTCGTGCAAGTTGCTGCGGATGCAAGATATTTGGCATCAACTACTTCTTGATTGTAGGTGTGGTTAAGTTTGGAACCTGCGTCCGTTACGGTGTCTGTTTCGGTGCAGCCTGCGTGGTCGCAATGAGCGGTTTTGGTGCCGTCTTTCGTGCAAGTTGCGTTACCATCGGAAACGTAGTTTGCGAAGGAGTGATTGAGCTTTCCAACCGTCACTGCTGCCAAAGTGGTTTCCGTTGCGCAAGCGGCATCGCTGAAGTACTTGGTGCAGCTATCGCAGTACCAATATTCCAAGTTGCCGTCCGTTGTGCAAGTTGCTGCACCTGCGGCAATGTGATCGGGGTTGTGGCCTGTTGCAGCTACTTCGTAGGCAGAGGGGTCAGCTTCCGGAGAGGGAAGTTCTTCGCCTGCTGCGTTGTAGTACTTTTTGCAAACAGTACAAAAGCCCCAAGCGATTGAGCCATTTTCCGTGCAAGTGGGAGCAATGGCATCGTGCCAGTTATCTTCCCAAGTGTGATTGCCTTTGCAATCGGCCTTGCATGCGGCAAACGTCGCAAGCAACAGCGTGACTACAAAAACTACCGTGAAAATTTTCAAGAGTTTTTTCATTGCAAATTTCTCCTTAATAAATTTCAAATAAAAAAACCGCCAAAAAGCAAGCGCTTTTTAGCGGTTAATTTCGATTTTGGGCGTAGTGCAAGTTATTTTTGCTGTTGAGGCGGTACCCCCCCCCATGACGAGAGCGGTTACAGTTGATTTTTTACAGAAAAAATTTGTCATTTTGGTCTCCCCAACAAAATTTCACAAAAAATTCCCTTTGCACTACTTTACGAAAAATATTTTAGCACTATTACCGTATTTTTGCAACAGCCTTGACAAAATTTTTTGGCAAAGATTTTTTATTTTTTGACTTTTTGCGACATTTTGGAACGGCGGCACCGCTTGCGTGAATAGCAACAAGGGGAATTTGACAAACTAAGGGAAAAGATGAGGCGGCTGCGGCTGCGGCGCAGCCGAGTAATAAGTAATAGTGAAGAGTGAAGAGGTGAGGTGACGTTAGTGGAAAGTTGTGGATGCGTTCAGGGGAAATAGGCGTGGAAAAATGTTATTTTATGCGTTTTTATCTAGTGTAAAACAAAGAAACAAGGACTAGCACAAAATTAAGGAGGTTAACATGAGCGAAAAGAACAACGAAAGCAAAATGGACGTGCTTGCCGCATTGATTGCCGTGGCATTGATTGTTGCAACCTTTGCCGCATTGGTGTTGGTGGCAAATTCTCGAAGTGTGGGAACGATTTCCGTTGAGGGGGACGTGCGCCGTGGCGTTGAGCAAACTGTCGTTTACGAAAACGATAAAATAAAGCAAGGTCAAACGGTGAATTGGTACGTGAACAACGAAAAAGTTGCAACAAGCGCCTACGAAAACGGAGCGCAGTTGAAATTTGTGCCTCAAGCGGAAGGAACGACGGTTATTAAAGCCGTTTCGGGTAAATACAACAAATTTTTGACTATCGACGTGCAAAAACCGTTGCTGAAAATTTCCGCAAAGAACGTGACGGCAATTTACGGCGAACAACCGCTCTTGGAATACGAAATATCGGGACTATTGGAGGGCGACACTGTGGAAGGATTGAACTGCGATGCACGTTGCACTTCCGAATACAGCGGTTGCGGTATTTTTGAGATTTCGGCACAGTGCGACGAATGCTCGACCTACGACGTGGAATGCACCAACGGTATTTTGACGGTTTTGCCCAAGCAGCTGCATGTTTCCACGCAAATTGTGAAAACTTACGACGGCAAAACGGCCGTGGACTGCCCCACTTTGCAGCTGGAAGGCGTGTTGGACGGCGACGAAGTGGAAGTTTCGGCGGACAAGTTGTACTTTGAAAGCAAAAATGTCGGAGTTTGCAAACTGGTTACTGCCAACTTGCAACTTTGCGGCAAAGACTGCGCCAACTACGTTATTTCCGACAGTTGGGAGGGGGTTATTTTGCCCAAAACGTTGCAATTGGACGGTTTGGAAATTTGCGACAAAACCTACGACGGCACGGTCAAGGCCCAAATTGAAAAAATGGGCAAGCTGAAAGGTATTGTTGATGGCGACAGCGTGGCAATAGGCGGATTGGACGTTAGTTTTCACGCCGCCGAGACGGGCAAGCAAAAAATTGACGTGAAAAATATCGTTTTGGTGGGCGCGGACAAAGACAACTATGTTGTGCAATGTCCGAACAAGTGTGAGGCTGAAATTTTGGCAAAATAGTTGGTGCGGCGGTACGGCTGCACGACGAAAAACTTGTTGCACCGCATTCCAAAACGGTTTAGCATTTCACGCGAAATGAGGGCGAACAAAAGTCAAATGCAACCTTTTTGCCCGTTGCGGAAACACAAACCAAGGCATCGGTGAGGCTGCGGGCAAGAAGTTGGTTTCCAATTAAAGCACGGAACGGCAAGCGCGAAAAAATTGGCGAAAAGTAAACAGTTAATTGCAAATAATGTTGAAAAAATTTTTGTCGATGGTATAATTTTGACGAGAAGTTTTCCAACTGCCACGTAAGTAGGGCTGTTAAAAAAACGCGAACACACAATTGTCCTAAAATTTTGCACGGCACAATAACCGTCATTGACGATTAAGGTATCTTTACACGAAAAAAATAGTGCCAAATTTTTGGAAAATTATTGCCAACGACAACATAATAATGTATAATACAGTGATGAACAAACCATGTTTGTTACGTTAGTAAAATAGGAGTGCGATTTTATGAAAGATTGCAAATTTCTTCGCATATTGACTGCCATGTTGGCGTTGTTTGGTGCAATTGTGCTGTTTGGCATTGCTTTGTTGACGTGCGTGCCGTTTGTTAGCGACAGCACGCTTGGCGGAGTTGTGGGTTCGCTTGTTAGCGGCATTCGAAACGTCGTTGCGGAAATTTCGTTTTTGAAAAGCCTTGAACCGAACATTGCCGGCCTTGTGTTTATTGCAGTGACGTTGGTTTTGCCCTTTGCACTGCTGTTGGTTGCATCGTTGGTGCTGTTTTCCAAACCGAAACAATCGGTTGGCAAGTACGTTTTTGCCTCGGTTATTACCGTTGTTGCAGTTGCAATTTTATGCGGCATTACGGAATGGTTTTGCGCACCGCTTTTGGGCGAAACGTTGCCGGCAAGACTTTCCGTTGCGGGAATTTTTGTGGTGTTTGCCTTCCTTGCAATTTTGCTTGCAGTGCTACTGTGCAAATATAACAAGGTGGAAGAAAACGAAATCGTGGAAACTGCCGAAAACGTTGTAGAGGAAGACGAACCGGAATGCGAAGATCTATCCGTTGCGACGGAACAAGTTGCCCAAGCATTTGAGGAAGTGACGACAGCCGAACACGTTGACGAAACCGTTGTGGAAGAACTTCCGCAAGAACCCGAAGTTGAACAAGCGGAACAACCCGAAGAACAGCCGCAAGAACAAACCGAAGAGATTACGCCGGCAAACGAATACATTCCCACGGATATTGGCACGATAAGCGACATTGTGGACCACACCTACGGAAAGAAATCGGAAGCATCGGTTAACATGAAAAAGATTGAGGCTGCACGCCGTTTGCTGGATGCAGGCGTTATTTCCAAAGACGAATACATTGCTTTGGTGGACGCTTACTTGAAAGACTAAAACAAAATAACGTTACAAAAACTCCGTTTGGAAAACCAAAACGGAGTTTTTTTGTTGGTTCGAAGGCGATGCAACCTGCGAAAATGAAAAAAAGATTGAGAAGTTGAGGGGGCTTGGGAACTTGCACTGTTTTGAAATGAGTGGCGACATCAACAAATTTCACTGCCACACACCTCTTGATGGTCAACCCTTCAGGCACTCCGTGCCAGCTTCCCTTACACAGG
>CAZADD010000066.1:0-7349 GCA_964483825.1 uncultured Oscillospiraceae bacterium | reverse complement strand
TCACAAAAATGTAGGCAAGTTCACGCTTGTCCTTTTCTTATACACTTTTATTTCTTTTCCTTGCTAAAAACAACAATTTTATTCTTCAGAAGCCACTGCGGTACCGCAGTGGCTTCTACATTTTACAACAATTTATGTCAAATTAAAATTTTTTTCAACTTTTTTCGTCTTACATCTTGACATTTTCAAAGAATTTATTGAATTTATTGAACTTGTCTTTTTCTAATACACTTTTATTTCTATTTCTTACTAAAAACAAATAAACCGGTTTCAGAGGCCACTGCGGAAACGCAGTGACCTCTACATTTTACAGCAATTTACTTCAAATAAAATTATTTTTAACTTTTTTTGTCCTACATATTGACATTTTCAAAGAATTTATTGAAGAATTAATTGATTGAATTCCTTTGATTTATTTGAAGTTTTCACTGAAATTATGCACCAAGCATTTTTTACAATTAACTATTGATATTTTGACGTGTTTTTTTGTTGAAATTATGCGTTCGCATCTTGGTTCAACAAACAATCGATATTTCTAAATTCATCACTGATATTGTTCCGTATCACAACAGTGTTACTTAAAAACGCCGTCTGACAAATGCGTGTTGCGCTCTCATCCGTTACACAAGTTGCATTTTTCAATACCACTCAATTCCAACACATAATGGTAGGCCGTTTTCCAAATTAAAAACATCTCGTTATCACACTACCCACAACTTTCAACTTAACATTTTTGCAACAAAAACCCGAACCACCCTCGGCAGCAAGGATCAATTATTCTTCTCGCGCAACAAAATAATGGCGCTACTTCAAACAAAAGCATCCGCCCACTTCTTACAACATCATCGTTATCTACCAAGCGGAAACATTTTCCACAACCGAACGACTGTCCATAACCCCACATCAAGTCGCAAGCGCCGGCACATAACAATATAGAAACGAAGCATTTTTAAGAAGAAATAACGTGTTAAATACAAACAAAACGGCAAACAAGCTAACCCGTTACCAATTGAAAGACATACGGCCAAACAGTTGCGTCACGGATTTACAGTTCGAGGTTATACGAAGGAAGTTCTTTTTCGGTTACAATTCGACAGTGGCTGCAATTTATTTGTCGTTGAACATAATCCCAAAAACATTACAATGCTTCACACTGTTCGCCAAAAATTTTCAAATGTCCATTTGCGACTGAAAAGCACACTGATATTATATTTTTCCCAACACACACAATTTACCCACACAAAACGGGCAAAAGTGCCCAAGGCGGCAAAAAAACAAGTCTGTTCCAATGCAATGCGTTTTGCTACTGATTTTCAAAAAATTTTACCCACATCGTCGCAAAATTTTCAAATGCCTATTGACGGCGGAAAAGCACGCTGATATAATATTTTTTACCAATACTTACAATTTAACTGCACAAAACGGCGCCAATAGACAACGGTGGGAGCGAAAACCCCGAATACACCTGTTCCATTACGCAGCATTTCCCTTTCGATATTCAAAAACGCTTATAGCATGCCTGAAAGTACGGCAAAATTTTTTGTGCAAACACCGTAAAATTGATGCAAAACTTCGGTGCTCATACGAAACAAAACATTCTATTTCCGTTGCAAAGTTCAACTTGTCGCATATACAAAAGTGCAACACGCCGCTTTCCCACAAAAATACTCTTGCGTAATTCAACGCAAACGCAAAACTCATTCTTTTTCGCGGCAAAATTCAACTTTCCGCGAACATAGTCAAACAACGCAAATACTTGCATCCATGTGACACGCAAACGCAAAACTGTGTTGCAAAAAAATAACTCTCCCCAATCGGGAAGAGTTGCACGACCGCTGTCGCAAGTGATTAGACAAAGTTTTATTTGAACTCGCCTTGTTGCTTTGTACTTGTATTGTAAACCACATCCAATCTTTTGTCAAGGGGGATTTTTGAAAATTATGAAAAAATTATACGTAGGTCTAGCCGTCGGCACAAACTCCGTCGG
The DNA here is from genome assembly GCA_964483825.1 of uncultured Oscillospiraceae bacterium. GTDB lineage: Bacteria > Bacillota > Clostridia > Christensenellales > CAG-314 > Fimimonas. The sequence goes on along the minus strand of CAZADD010000066.1, from coordinate 5,362 downwards.
TATTGCTTGCACGGACGAAAACTACAATTTGCGACGGGCTCGCGGAAAAGACTGTTGGGCCGTTCGTCTTTTCGACGAAGCCGAAAAAGCGGAAAAACGTCGTGCGCAACGCACTGCACGGCGCAGATTGCAACGGCGCAAATACAGAATCGGTCAACTGCAAGCGTTGTTTGCGCCCTTCATGGAAGACAAACAATTTTTCTTGCGGCTTAACAACAGCCAATATTTTGCTGACGACAAAGCTGTTGAACTCGGCGGTAACACAAACACTTTGTTTGCAGACGAAAATTTCACCGACAAAGATTACCACCAAACGTACAAAACAATTTTTCACCTTCGAAACGCTTTGCAACACGAACCGGTGAACGACTTGCGGTTGTACTACCTTGCTTTGCATCATATCGTGAAGTACCGTGGTCACTTTCTTATTGAGGGCAACATAAGCGACGTGCATGACGTGCACAGGCTGTTTGAAGCGCTCAACGAAGAGTGTGAAACGGTTTTCGGCGAAGACGCACCGCTTTTCAACACCGAACGTGCCGAAAAAGCAAAGGAACTTTTGTCGAATGGAAAGGGCGGATTAAACAAAACCGTTAAAGAACTGGTTGCACTTTTCGGCGAAGAAAGCAAACCCAAAACGGAAATTATAAAAGGATTTTGCGGCGCAAAATTTTCTCCATCCAAACTTTTAGGCGAAAACTACGCCGAAGAAAAGTCAATTTCCTTCAAAGAAGTGACGGACGAAACGTTCGACGCCATGCAAGAAACATACGGCGACGACTTTGCATTACTTTGTGCAATTCGTGGGCTTTACAACTACTTTACGTTTGAAAAACTGTTTGACGGACACGCAACCGTTTCCGAAGCAATGATTGCCGTGCACGACAAACACGCAAGCGACTTGAAAAACTTCAAAAACTTTGTCAAAACCTACGCTCCGGACGGCTACAACCAAATGTTCCGTTCCGTATCACAAAAAGCAAACTACGTCAGTTACGTTGGTAGCAACGTTAAAAGTTCCGCACGAAAACACGTCAAGGTTTGCAAATACGATGAGTTTCTTGCCTACATTAAAAAGTTTTTGAACGAACACAACGTGCCGCACAACGAAGAATACGACAAAATTGTTGCCGAAATAGATGCAAAAACATTTTTGCCCAAAATTTTGCATTCGGATAACGGACTTATTCCCCACCAATTCAACGAGGCCGAACTGGTGAAAATTGTGGAAAATATGGTTGTTGCATTCCCCGAAACGGCCGAAATGGCATCCAAAATACAGCCGTTGTTCTTATTCAAAATCCCCTACTACGTTGGACCTCTTGCCGGGAACCGTTCGTGGCTAGTGAAAAAATCCGACGAAAAAATAACTCCCTGGAACTTCAACGACGTTGTCGACCTTGCCGCATCCAACGAAAAATTCATGCGCAACATGACGAACAAGTGCACCTATTTGCACGGTGAAGACGTTTTGCCAAAATGTTCGATAACGTATCAACGTTTCAACGTGTTGAACCAACTTAACAAGTTGAAAATTAACGAAGTGCCGTTATCGGTTGAACTGAAACAAAAGATATTCGACGAATTGTTTTTGGTTAAAACGAAAGTATCGGATAAGATGATAGTGGATTTGCTTGTACGTGAAGGTCTTGTTTCCAACGAAGAACGAGACAACGTGAAAATAAGCGGCAAAAACGAAGACGTTAAAGCAACGATGTCATCGTACGTTCAACTGAAAAAGATTTTGGGCAATTTTGTCGACGAAGATTTGCTAAACGGCGGTGAAGTTTGTGAAAACATAATTTTGTGGCACACGCTTAACACCGACAAAAACGTTGTTGAGCAAATGATCCAAAAGCACTACGGCAACAATGCCGATGTTGCACAACACGTCAAGCAGCTGAAAGGGCTATCATTCAAAGACTTTGGCCGACTTTCACAAAAACTGCTCACCGGGCTTAGAGGCACAGACAAAACAACCGGTGAGCTGTGTTCAATAATGGACCTTTTGTGGAACACAAACAAAAATTTCAACGAAATTTTGTTTGACGGCCGTTACGATTTCCAAAGCCTTATCGACGAAGAAAACAACGGCGAAAGTAACGAAATAACCTACGACGACGTGAAAAACTTGTACGTTTCGACATCGGTGCGTCGTGGCATTTGGCAAAGTTTGCAAATGATTGACGAATACGTTGCGGCGCTGAACCAAGTTCCTGACAAAATTTTTGTTGAAGTTACGCGCGAACAGGGCAAACGCAACCAAACGATTGCACCACGAAAACGTCAATTGTTGGAAAAGTATCAAAAAGTTCCCGGAATAGATCAACTTGTTGCGGAATTGCAAAAAGACGAATACACCGACGCCAGGCTGCGTCAAGAGCGGCTGTATTTGTACTTCCGCCAACTTGGCAAGTGCATGTACACCGGGGAAGACATCGACTTGAAATACATCAACGAAGCCGCAATGTACAACGTGGACCACATCAAACCCTACTCGGTGTTTCAAGACGACAGTTTGGATAACAAAGTGTTGGTTTTACGCACAAAAAATGCCGAAAAGGCCGACGTCTACCCGTTGCCAAACGGTTTCACCGACCAACAGGACCACTGGAAAAAATTGCACAGCAAGCAACTTATTTCCGACAAAACCTATGCACTGTTGATGCGCACGGAACCTCTTTCGGAAGTTGAAAAACAGGAATTTTTGAACAAACAAAAAACCATTACCGATCAAACGGCTAAGGCCTTGATAGAGTTGCTCAAACGCAAATATCCCGAAACTCAGTTGGTGTACAGCAAGGCGTCCAATGTCAGCTACTTCAAGCAAAAATTCGATTTGCACAAATGCCGTGAAACAAACAACTTGCACCACGCACGTGATGCCTACTTAAACGTCGTTGTGAGCAACGTGTTCCGTGCCTTGCAAGCAAGCCCGGCAACCTGGTTTGGCGACGAATGGCGAGTGAGCAAGCGAAAACTTTTTGAACGTCCCGTTGAAAACGCTTGGACGGATGAAAGCATCAAAACGGTGAAAGGCGTGTTCAACAGTAGCACCATGTGCGTGACTAGATACCCGACAACCGGTAAGGGACAATTCTACGACGAGACAATCTATCCTGGCAAAGATGCCGTAACTGCCCCAAGAAAAACGACTGGCCCTCTTGCAAAAACCAATCGTTACGGCGGATACAAATCTCAGAAAACCGCTTACTTCGCCGCAATTGAATGGCAAAACAAAAACGAAACGGTAAAAACTATCGAAGCCGTGCCTGTTTTGGTGGATTACCAAAGCAAAAACGATCCGGAACGCTTGCTGAAATATTTCCGCGACGAATTGCAGTTGACCAACGCAAAAATATTGGTGCCGAAAATCAAGACAAAACAGTTGATGTGCTACAACGGTAGTTACGGCTAATACTCTTAAACCGGAGATTTTGAATAATGATAGTAATTGATGTTTGAGAGCCTTGTTGTTTTGTAATACTCTTAAACCTAACTACGTATAAACAACCCAAACTGAGAGTTTGAGAGCCTTGTTGTTTTGTAATACTCTTAAACGAAGCAGTTATACAGTAAAACTCCGATCAGGTTTGAGAGCCTTGTTGTTTTGTAATACTCTTAAACAAACGCCCTGACCGTATCGCATTCCGAATTGTTTGAGAGCCTTGTTGTTTTGTAATACTCTTAAACTACATCGTATCTGGCGATGATGCCACCCTTGTTTGAGAGCCTTGTTGTTTTGTAATACTCTTAAACTGTGTAGTGTAGTACAATGTTCTTGCCGCTGTTTGAGAGCCTTGTTGTTTTGTAATACTCTTAAACATAGTTCGGGTTATACCACGGAAGAGTGGGGTTTGAGAGCCTTGTTGTTTTGTAATACTCTTAAACTACACCACAGGCTATATGTGGAGCGAGCGAGTTTGAGAGCCTTGTTGTTTTGTAATACTCTTAAACTTTTCAATTCATTTAGTTCTTCTTCCCAAAGTTTGAGAGCCTTGTTGTTTTGTAATACTCTTAAACTGCAACATTCGCCAAAACTGCACCATTCGCGTTTGAGAGCCTTGTTGTTTTGTAATACTCTTAAACCGGCGTTCTGCTTCAATCTCGCTTTTGATTGTTTGAGAGCCTTGTTGTTTTGTAATACTCTTAAACAACGAGATTGACCGAGTAGAAAAGGAAATTGTTTGAGAGCCTTGTTGTTTTGTAATACTCTTAAACTAAAGTTTTAACGCGTTCGTTCCGCAACTGGTTTGAGAGCCTTGTTGTTTTGTAATACTCTTAAACGCGTTTTATTCTAACAAATCGAGATACCAGGTTTGAGAGCCTTGTTGTTTTGTAATACTCTTAAACTCGAAATATAACGGCTCGACGCTTGACGAAGTTTGAGAGCCTTGTTGTTTTGTAATACTCTTAAACATACGGAGTGTAAGGTCGAATGAATTTTTTGCCCTTCTTGATGTTCCACAAATTGCACCTAGTTTCAAAATAATATCCTTTTCGTTTAACTCTTATTTTTGTTCTCGGACAACGAAGCGACCGTTTACCCTCTCAGTCACCTGCGGTGACAGCTCTCCCAGAGTGAGAGCCAAGGGCGGCAAGCCGCCGAGTGAAGAGTGAAGAGTGTGGTGACTTTAGTGAAAATGGACGAACAAAACTATTTTTTGCTAGCCTATTAGTCAAAAACAACTACTCAAATTTCAAAAAGCAACCCTTTCTTTTCTCTCTTATCTTTTCTCTGGCGACGAAGTCGCTCTTGGCTCGCCCCTTGGGGAGAGCTGGCACGAAGTGACTGAGAGGGGGACTGACGTAGCCGAGTGAAGAGTAAAAATGTGAGGTGATTTATTAGAAACATATAAGCAAAGTGAGTTTTTCACCCTTGTGCCATCCACAAGATGCACGAAAGTAATAAGTAATAGTGAAAAACAAAAAAACGTGTGTGTTGGTTGGATATTCTCTGTTCACAACACTTCCACGCCCCCTTCCACGCAAATAATGCTTTTTTCGCAGTTGTTTATCTTTCAAAATGCAGCTTTTGCACCGCCCAAAACTTACTTTTTGCGTATAACTACAAACCTACATAAATTACTTCGTTTTCCATTTCGAGTAGATTTATCAACTTTTTTAACAAATCTATTGTAAATCTTCAGCATCTCTACAAATGGTTGTTTACTAAATGCAGCCTTTGCGCAGCCCAAAACTTACTTTTTGCGTATAACTACAAACCTACATAAATTACTTCGTTTTCCATTTCGAGTAGATTTATCAACTTTTTTAACAAATCTATTGTAAATCTTCAGCATCTCTACAAATGGTTGTTTACAAAACGGCGATATTGTGATAAAATATCCGCAAATACTTG
>CAZADD010000065.1:0-7597 GCA_964483825.1 uncultured Oscillospiraceae bacterium | reverse complement strand
AGAATAACGACGCAGGCCGTTGTACCGAAAATTTCGTGCAACGGCTCGTTGCTGTATAAATAAAGTAAAATCGGGCACTGTTTAGTGCAAGTGACGGCTGTTGCAACACGTTTGGAATGAAAAATTTTCAAAAAGCACAACCGAACTTCTTCACTATTCACTATTACTTCTTCACTCGGCGACGCAGTCGCCGCTGCCCTCTCAGTCGGCGAAGCCGACAGCTCTCCCAGAGTGAGAGCCAAGTGGGGTGGACAACTGTGATAGTGTATGTGCTGAACTAAAGTTTTTGAAAATAGAAAACTAGTGTAACAGGGCTGTTTATTGTGAAAAAACAGTGTATGAAAAGAAAAAGATACTTTATTGAACCTTGTGTAAGTTTTGGGGAACCCAAAGAATGGTGAAAATCATTTTTGAACACACAAATTTTCAAAAAAAGCCATCGCAACTTTTCTATCTTCATTGGGCGACTTGTCGATCCTTGGCTCTCACTCTGGGAGAGCTGTCACCGCAGGTGACTGAGAGGGTAAAAGCGGCAATAAATTGCCACCAGAGAAAAGATAAGAGAGAAAAGTGAAAAGAAAAGGACACTTTTTGAAATCTGAATAGTTATTTTTGATAAATAAGCTGGCAAAAAAATAGTTTTGTTTGTTTATTTTCACTAAAGCCACCGCAATTCTTCACTTTTCACTATTCACTTTTCACTCGGCTGCGGAGCAGCCGCTGGCTCCTTTGTGTAAAGGGAGCCGGCACGGAGTGCCTGAGGGATTGACAATCAACAACAATGTGACGGTGCAAGTTGTAGATGTTGTCACACAGTTGGAACGGAAAAATTCAAAAAAGCCACCTCAACTCTTCACTTTTCACTCGGCTGCGGAGCAGCCACAATCCCTCCGTCACGGCGAAGCCGTGCCACCTCCCTTTACACAAAGGAGGCTTTACTGCGGTCACACTTTTGGAAACGTTTTTTGTTATTAAAACACTCCACAAATTGTGAGCATTGTCACATATTTTGAGCAATAAATGTTCCAAAAGCCACCTCAACTTTTCACCACAAACACTTAACAATCACAAAAAATAGGTGCAAAACTTTCGCACCTCAAAAAAGGAAAACATGATAGACTACAAAAAACACATAGCAAAAATCATATTCGACGCTTTGAATGCCGACGGAGCCGCCGTCGACTACCAAACGGTGGAAAACGCCGTTTCCGTTGCCGCCGACGACAATTTCGGCGACTACGCTTTTCCTTGCTTTTCGCTAGCAAGAGTTTTGCGCAAATCTCCCGTTGCCATAGCGGAAGGCTTGTGTGCAAAAATTCCTTGCGACGGCGTTGTTACAAAGGTGCAGCCTGTCAACGGATATCTCAACTTTTTCATCGACAGAAAGCAATTTGTCAACGATACTCTTGCGAAAATAAGCGAAAAAGGCAACGAATTCGGCAACGACACGGAAGGCAACGGCAAAACGATATGTATCGACTACAGTTCGGTTAACATTTGCAAATCTTTCCACATAGGGCACCTTTCCACAACGGCCATCGGCAGCAGTTTGTACAAACTGTTCAAAACTTTGGGTTACAACGTGGTGGGCATCAACCACTTGGGCGACTACGGCACGCAGTTTGGCAAAATGATTGTCGCATTCAAGCTTTGGGGGGATAGAAAAACCGCCGAAGAACAGGGCGTTGCGGAATTGCAAAGACTGTACGTCAAGTTCCACCAAGAAGAAGCGGAGCACCCCGAACTTACCGAAGAGGCACGCAAATGGTTTGTGAAAATCGAACAAGGGGACGAAGAAGCGTCGGAATTGTTTGAATTTTTCAAAAAAATCACGCTGGACGACGTAAAACAAATCTACGACAGATTGGACGTTCATTTCGACAGCTGGAACGGCGAAAGCTTTTTCAACGACAAAATGGACGCACCCTTGAAAATGTTGGAAGAAAAAGGGCTCATCACCGAAAGCCAAGGCGCAAAGGTGGTGGATTTGTCCGACTACAACATGCCGCCGTGTTTGCTTGTTAAAAGCGACGGAAGCAGTTTGTACGCTACTCGCGACATTGCCGCCGCAATTTGGCGCAAAAACGAGTACGATTTCGACAAATGTTTGTACGTGGTGGCCTATCAGCAAAATTTGCACTTTAAGCAGTTTTTCAAAGTGCTGGAATTGGCTAACTTGCCTTGGGCAAAGGACCTTGTTCACGTTGCTTACGGCATGGTTAGTTTGGAAGAAGGCTCCATGTCTACCAGAAAAGGCAACGTCGTGCTGTTGAAGGACGTTATCGACAAGAGCGTTCAAAAGGCGGAAGAAATTATCACCGCCAAAAACCCCGATTTGGCAAACAAGCGTTTGGTTGCCGAACAAGTGGGCGTTGGCGCAGTGCTGTTCTCGGCACTGGAAAACAGCAAAATCAAGGATATCACCTTCACTTTCGACCGTGTGTTGAATTTCGATGGCGAAACGGCTCCCTACATTCAGTACACGCACGCCCGTTGCTGTTCCATTTTGGAAAAGGCCGGCGTTGGCCGTTTTGCAAAAATTGCACACGACCCCGAAGCATTGAACAACCCCGAAACGTTGCGTTTGTGCAAGTTGTTGGCATCCTTCCCGCAAGCAATCAAGGATGCGGCGCACAAGTACGAACCTAGCATTGTTTCCGGCTTGCTGATAGATATTGCCCAAGCGTTCAACAAGTTCTACATCGAACACAGAGTGCTTTCCGATGACCTTAGCGTGCAAAACGCCCGTCTTTCCGTGGTGGAAGCAACGCAAACGGTGTTGAAAAAAGGTTTGTCGCTGTTGGGAATTGCGGCACCTTCGCAAATGTAGGCAAAAAACTTTCAACAACTGTCGTTTGTGGCTTTTTTGTGTAAAATGGTAGCGTTTGCATTTGCAAGCAAGGCGGAAAACGGTTTGCGTTATGCGCAAAAAGAATAAATTTTTGCCTTGTCGCAAATAGTTGGAGAATACCATTTGGCAACAACACTTGTTGTTTGCGCCACTAGTAAGTAAACGGCGGACCCAGTCATTACAAGCAAGGCAATAACTTTTTGTATTACGTGCCGTCAAAAGTAAATCTTTACTAAGCAAAAAATTTTGCAAGGCTACCGTTGTGCTCTTTGAGTGTGCAAAACGGCTGTGTTCCCGTTCTTGCAAACAAAGAAAAACGCATAGTATTGTAAACTTTGTGACGCAAACTGTTGACAAATGGCAGTGGAAAGTTGTATCGTAGTTTATGCGGACGCAAAAAAGTGCACAATTTTGGCGTGCACCTTTGCGTTGGCGTGAAATTTTCGAGAGCAAGGGCCGTTTTTCGGCAGATTGGCAAAAATTAGTTTTGGAGGTGAAAGAAGTGACCACTCTTGATTACATTTGGTTGATTCTGTTTGCAGCAGGGTTGATTTTCGGTTTAGTGAAAGGGTTCATGAAAATGGCTTTTGCCGTGATTGGCGTTGTAGTCGTTGCCGTTGCCACAAGTTATCTTTCGCCTTACGTGGACGGTTGGTTGGTATCGGTGGTGGCAAACGACGGAACCCGTGCTATCGTTGCCATGATGGTCACTTTCGTGGTGCTTTCCATCGTTTACGGATTGATAACCAAGCTGATAAACAAATTGATCAACAAAATTTCCGTGTTGGGATGGATAAACCGTGCACTTGGCGCCGTTGCGGGCGCAGGCATCGTGTATTTGGTGTTTTCGTTGCTCACGTCGCTGGTGTTCAACAGCTACGAGGGAACGTTAACCAATTTGGTGGGTTCGTTGAAGCCGGCGTTTGAAGAAAGTTGGATAATAACCAACATCTACGGCGGTGCGGATAACCCCGAAGTTAACTTTTTCGGCAACTGGCTGATAGAAAATTTCATCGAAAAAATTAGCCAATATTTGCCCGAAACACCGATGGAGTAGCACTTTCACAAAAAATTATCCGTTTCTAAGAGGGAAAAATGAAACACAATTTGCAATTTATTTGGGAAAAGACTAGTTGCACAACCGTTGCTTAGCTTCGGTTGCCCGTTTACGTTTGCGCTTTTCTCAAAAAGAAGAAAGGCGCATTTTTTTGTGCTTTTGGATAGGTATCGCCGCAACTGCGGCAAGTTGAGTTATGAAACATTTACTGAATTTTATCAAGCCACACGCAAAACAAATAGTTTTGCTTATGTTGCTTTATGCGGCATCGGCACTGTGTTCGCTGTTCATGCCGTACGTGATGAGCAACATTGTGGATAACGGCGTGCAAAACGCCGATTTGAACTACATATACAAGGAAGGGGCGTTAATGTTGGGTCTTGCCGTTGTGGCGCTGGCCTGTGCGCTGATAACCAACGGTGTTTCCGCAACCTTTTCGTCGCAAATTGCCGTGGGAATGCGAAAAACCGTGTTCAACAAGGTTAACACACTCACTTTCGAACAGTTTTCCGAAGTGGGCACGGGCAGTTTGCTCACCCGCACAACGGATGATATCGGTTGGATGGAAGAAACCATTTCACAAATCCCCTACGTGATGATAACTTGCCCGATAATGTTTATTGGCGGCATAATTTTGTCTTTCAAGGGCGATTGGCTGTTGCCGCTTATTTTGTTGGGCGCGTCCGTTGTGGTGCTTATCGTTGCTTGCGCAATAACTTCCAAATTGGAAGGGTACTGGCAGCGTGGCGACGAGTACACCGACGTTCAAAACCGCATGGTGCGTGAACGGCTTTCCGGCGTGCGTGTTATTCGTGCATTCGATAAGGAAGCGCACGAACACGCCAGAACGGCCAAGGCCACCAGCGAAATGTGCAACAGTTTTGTGCGTGCAAACACCGTGGGCGGCATCGTCAGCCCCATTTCTTCCCTTATTTTGAATGTTGCAACGGTGGCAATTATCTACGTTGGCGCAGTGCGTTTGCCCGATAGCGACACGCTGAAAGCGGCGGATATTTTGGCCACGATACAGTACGTTGCTCTTATTGCCAACGCCGTTTTGACGTTGTCGTGGACGATTTCGTTCATCCCCCACGTAAAAGTTAGCATGCGCCGCATTTCTTCCGTTTTGGATTTAGAAACGACGGCGGAGGACACTTCCGACGGTATTGTGCTAAGCGGCGATGTAACCTTTCAAAATGTAAGTTTTGCCTACCCGGACGCTTCGGCAAATTCGTTGACGGACGTTTCCGTGGAGGTTGCCGACGGCGAAATTGTGGGCGTGATTGGCGGCACGGGTAGCGGCAAAAGCACTTTTGTGAAGTTGCTGATGAATTTCTATCCTTGCCAAGGCGTGCGCACGATGGGCGGCAAAAGTTACGGTGAAATGACGGCGGCAACCGTTAGGGATAACGTATCCGTTGCGTTGCAAAAAAGCATGATTTTCGAAGGCACCGTTGCGGAAAACGTAAAAATGGGCGACAAGGACGCTACCGACGAACAAGTGTGGGAAGTGTTGAAAATTGCCCAAATCGACGAATTCGTCAAGGGCAAGGACGAAGGCTTGCAGTTCAAGTTGACGCAATCGGGAAGCAACCTTTCCGGCGGACAAAAACAGCGTATCAACATTGCTCGCACAATTATCAAGCCGGCATCCGTCTACGTTTTCGACGACAGTTTTTCGGCGTTGGACTACTTGACGGAAGCCAACTTGCGCAAGCAACTTAACAAATATTTGCAAGGAAAAACGCAAGTTATCGTCACTCAGCGTGCGGCAACGGCCATGCGTTGCGACAAAGTTTACGTTTTGGATGGCGGCAAAATTGTGGGCGTGGGCACGCACGAACAGCTGTTGGAAACTTGCCCCACCTACAAGGAAATTGTTCAAAGTCAGTTGGGAGGTGGCGAAAATGAGTAGTACCTCTCAAAAGAAAAATTATTCTTCGTGGAAAACGGTTGTGCGGCTGGTCAAAGACTTGAAGCCCATTGCTTGGGCCATTGCACTGGCTGCGTGTATTTGCGGCGCTTCGGTGTGGCTGGCGGTGCTTGCCCCGGAAATTGTCAACGACATGACTAACGTCATCTACAATTTCGGCGTGAACGGCACACCGATAAACTTTGTTGCAATGGCGGAAATGGCCGTGAGGTTGGCTATCGTCTACGTGGGTTCATCGGCGCTTTCCATTGCAATGCAAATTTTGATGACCAACGTTTCCTCTCGGTTCTACACCAAGGGATTGCGCATCAGAATAAGCGACAAATTGCAGCGTTTGCCGGTAAGTTTTATCGACGCAACGCCGCACGGCGAATTGCTTTCGCGCATGATGAACGACGTTAGCAACATGTCCAACACCGTGTACGTGATAATCGGCACCATTTTGGACGGATTTTTGCGCATTTTCGGCGTGGTTTACACGCTTTACTGCGTGAACTGGCTGTTGGCAACGGTGGTTGTGGCTTTGGTGCCGCTATCCATTGCGCTTTCCGCATTCATTTCTTCCAAAAGCGAAAAAAGTTGGCACGGATTCCGCAAGGTTAACGGCAAACTGTATGCGTTTATCGAAGAAGACTACACCGGGTTCGATACCGTCAAATCTTTCAACTTGGAAAGCCGCCAAAAGGTCATTTGCGAAGACATTTCCGCCGATTACCAAAAAAAGGTGCGCCGTGCTTACTATCTTACCGGGTTGGTGCAACCGATAATTGCGTTGACCAACAACATTGCCTACGTTGCGGTGTGCATCGTGGGCGGAGTGCTTGCTACCAAACAAACGGTGGACGTGGGCGACATTATGGAAGTTATTTTGCTTGCAAAAATGTTTGCCGGGCCGCTGGAAAGCATTGCCAACGGAATGGGTTCCATTCAGCACACGCTGGCTTGCGCAAGCCGAGTGTACGCCTTGTTGGATCAAGAAGAAGTTCCGCTTCCCGTTTCGGACGACGAGCCCCAAGGTGACGGCGAAGTGTGTTTCGAGCACGTGAATTTTTCCTACGACAAGGAAAAAACCTTGATAACCGACTTGAATTTGCACGTCAAGGCAGGGCAAAAAGTTGCGCTTGTGGGCCCCACCGGCGGCGGCAAAACTACGATAGTTAACTTGCTTATGCGCTTTTTCGATATCGACAGCGGCAAAATTACCGTGGACGGCGTGGATACGGCAACTATCGACCGCTCAAAATTGCGCAGGCAATTCGGCATGGTGTTGCAAGACACTTGGCTGTTCAACGGCACCGTGTTCGAAAACATTGCCTACGGCAAGGAAAACGCCACCATGGACGAAGTTGTTGCGGCGGCAAAACAAGCGCATGCCGACGAATTTATCCGTCAGTTGCCTCGCGGCTACGACACCGTCATCAACGAGGAAAGCACCAATATCAGCGGCGGGCAAAAGCAGTTGCTTACCATTGCACGCAGCTATCTTGCCAACAGAAAAATGCTCATTTTGGACGAAGCGACTTCCAACGTGGATACGCGCACGGAATTGCTTATTCAAAAAGCCATGGACGAACTGTTGCAAGGGCGCACGAGTTTCGTTATTGCGCACAGACTTTCCACAATAGTGAACGCCGACGTCATTTTAGTGATAAACGACGGCAAAGTGGTGGAACAGGGCACGCACGAGCAACTTATGGCGAAAGGCGGCTTCTACCGCAAAATTTATAACAGCCAGTACGAACTGTTGAAATAATTT
>CAZADD010000064.1:6482-7759 GCA_964483825.1 uncultured Oscillospiraceae bacterium | reverse complement strand
CGGCGTTCGCACTCCTTGCAAGCAAAGTGCGAACTTCTTGTATTATCACCGCAAACGAAAACTCTTGCAGTGCACTTCCTTCGAAATGCCTTGCAAGAGTTTTTTTACAGCTGCTTTACTTTTGGTTTGAAATTGGTCGCATCCCTGAATCCCAACTTGCCGTAGAAATGCTCGTGCATGGCATCGTTGGCTGAATCCAACAAAAACAGTGTTGCACCGCCATTTTTCACGCAAAGTTGCAATTCTTCCATCATTTTTGTGCCGATTCCCTTGTTTTGCCAATCTTTTGCAACGACAATTTCCACCAAATTGTAGGCCGTGGCGTTTGCAAACGTTTCATAACGCCCCATTGCAAAGCCGATTGCTTTGCCGCCATTCTCGGCAATGATGCAATAACTGTCCGGCGAACCAAGCACTTGCCAAATTCTTTTGTAAGCCAGTTCTTCCGTCCATTCGTCGCCCGTGCCGTTCCAGTACTCCACGTAAAGGGGAGTGACGGACGAAATATCTTCCTTGAACATTTGTCTGAATGTAACCATACTACAATTCCTTTTTAACACAGTGTTGGCCGACAACCGTTTTTGCAAAATTTGGCATCGGCACAAAAAAAAGCCGAAATCCCCCTTAGGGTTTCGGCTTTTCAACAAAAATTATCTTTGCTTCAATATTTTTTCCACGTAGTTTTCGATGGATTTTTGCACTACTTGTTTAGCGTCGTCGGCATCGTGAACTTCCGAAACGGATGTGGGTTTGTTTTCCAATTCCTTGTACACACGGAAAAAGTGTTGCATTTCTTCGAAAATGTGCGCAGGCAACTCGCCAATGGACTTGTAGCCGTTGTAGGTGGGATCGGAATAGGGAATGGCAATAACCTTTTCGTCACCGGAACCGTTATCGTTCATGGTGATGACACCTATCGGATAGCAACGCACCAACGACATGGGCAAAAGCGATTCCGACGACAAAATCAAAACGTCCATGGGGTCGCCGTCGTCCGCCAGCGTGCGAGGGATAAAACCGTAGTTTGCAGGATAGTGCGTGGACGTGTACAAAATTCTGTCCAGTACCAACAATCCCGTTTCCTTATCCAATTCGTACTTCTTTTTTTCACCCTTGGAAATTTCGATGACGGCAAAGAAATCGTCCGCCTTGATGCGACTGCGAGAAATATCGTGCCAAATGTTCATGGTAGGTCTCCTCTTATTGGTTGTTTGATAATACACTATTTGCAACAATTTGTCAATAATAAGAACTAAGTTGCACGCAACGAAAAAGTT
>CAZADD010000064.1:0-6382 GCA_964483825.1 uncultured Oscillospiraceae bacterium | reverse complement strand
CTAGCAAGGCTTGCGCTTGAACGGCAATACCGTCGCCGTTGCCCAAGGCACCCAACTTTTCCGTCGTGGTAGCGGACAAGTTGACGCAAGAGGGAGAAATTTTCAAAATTTTTGCCAAATTTTGCGCCATTTGCGGAATATGCAGCGATAATTTTGGTTGCTGGCACACAACCACTGCCGAAACGTTCTTGACGACAAAGCCCTGATTTTCCGCAAGGCAAACACATTGCGCCAACAGTTGCAAACTGTCCGCACCAAGATATTTGTCGTCGGTATCGGGGAATTGAACGCCGATATCTCTGTTGCCGGACGCTGAAAGTACCGCATCGCACACGGCATGCGCCAGCACATCGGCATCGGAATGCCCCAACAGTTTTTTGCAATAGGGGATTTTCACTCCGCCCAAAATTACGCCGTCGCCGTCACCGAATGCGTGAACGTCGAAGCCGACACCCACACGAAAATCCGGCAAGTCGGAAGGCACCGTAACCTTTTTGTTGGAATATTCGCCCTCCACAAAATGCACGGCACCGAAAACTTCAAAATACAGCGAACTTTCGTCGGTGTAGCACTTGTTCGCAGTTTCAAACGCTTTGCACAATTTTTCCGTACAAAACACTTGCGGTGTTTGCACTACGCAAAATTCGCTGCGGTTTTGGGGACAAGTTTTTTCGCCCTTTTGCCACAAAGTGTCCGAAATTGGCAAAAACGGCACTGCACTGTCGAAATTTTCCGCTTCTTCAAACAGTTTTTGCACCAAATTTCTACTTACAAACGGACGGGCACCGTCGTGCACGGCAACCACCGTAGATTCTTTCGACACTGCGGCAAGTCCGTTTTGAACGGATTGACTTCTAGTTTCACCGCCGCTCACAACCTTGACGCCGTCGATTTGCCAATCGCCCACGACTATTATTTCGTCGGCAATGCCGCAAAAAGCATCCACTGAACGCTGCAACACGCTTTGGTCAAACAACGCCGTTTGCAGTTTATTCGTGCCAAAACGGGAAGAATTGCCTGCGGCAACTATCACTGCACTTCTCATTGTTCCAAAATTATTTCGTACATATCGCTTGCTTCGTCCTTTTTGACGGTTTCCTTCAAAACAAGCACTTTGAATGTTAAGCTTCCACCTGCGAAATGAACGCACACCACGTCGCCCACTTTAAGTTGGCAACCGGGTTTGGCTCTTTTACCGTTTACGTCAACTTTGCCGCCGTCGCACGCTTCCTGAGCAACGGTACGGCGCTTCAAAATTCTGGAAACTTTCAAAAATTTGTCCAATCTCATGTTTCACCTAACTGCCGTTAAACTTCCTTTCTGTTTGCAAACGCACGGGATAACGTCACTTCGTCGGCGTACTGCAACTCACTACCCACGGAAATGCCCTGCGCCAAGCGGGTGATTTTGATACCGCAACTTTTAACGTAGCGTGCCACGTAGGCCGCAGTTGCCTCCCCTTCGGTGGAAGTATCCGTTGCCAAAATCACTTCGTTGACGTTTCCGGCCAGTCTTCTGAACAGCTGTGGCAGGCGAATATCGCTTGCGTTCACTTTGTTTAGCGGATTCATAACGCCGCCCAAAACGTGATACACGCCCTTATACTCGCCCAAACGCTCGATAGCAAGCACGTCCTTGGCTTCTTGCACCACGCAAATGACGGAATTGTCGCGAGTTTTGCAAATGTGGCAAGGATCTTCGTCGGTGTAGTTTCCGCAAACGGAACACACCTTGACGTTTTGTTTTGCATCCCAAATTGCTTCGGCAAAAGTTCTTGCTTCCTCGTTTGACATTGCCAACACTTTGAGAGCATAGCGTTGTGCAGTTTTTGCGCCTACGCCCGGCAATTTGGTGAATTGGTGAATAAGCCGTTCGATGGGCTCTACGTAGTTGGCCATCTTACAGCAACCCCTTCATTGCGGCAAACGGTGCCATCAATTCGTCTTCCTTTGCCTGTGCTTTTGCGCAAGCGTCGTTGATTGCGGCAAGCACCAAGTCTTCCAACATTTCAACGTCGTCCGGATCGCAAGCTTCCGGCTTGATTTTGACGGACAAAACAACTTTCTTGCCCGTTACCGTTGCTTCTACCAATCCGCCGCCGGCACTACCGCTTACTTCCAGTTCTTCCAATTCCGCTTGCGCTTCTTGCAATTTTTGTTGCATTTGTTGCGCTTGCTTCATCAAACTTTGCATATTGTTACCGCCGAAACCGCCGCCTTTAACACCACCGCCGACTCCGTTGTATCCGTACTTGTTTCCCATTTTTATCTCCTTATTTTTTGATATTACTTTCAAAACGAACGTTATCGCCCAAAGATTTCAGTTGTTTATCCACTTCGCCGTCGGAAGTTTCTTCTACCTTGACAAATTCCACAGGTTTGTCGCAAAACGGTCTTATTTCGTTGAGTAACGCTTGTTTGTACTGCGATTCGATAAGCATCATTGCGCCCTTGGAGCAGTACACACAGAATTTTCCTTCTTCTATCTTCACGTCGGCTTCACGCCACACACCCAAAAGCAAAGGCAAATCCCTTTCTTCCAGTGCGTACTTGACACCCAACCAAATGGATTTTGCGTTGGTTTTATCCACAACGTAGCGCGTGGACGGTTTTGAGTTTTGCGGCTGTTGCTCCAGCCTTGTTAAACGTCTGTCCAAGCCTTCCACATCCACTTCGCCGCTACTGCCGCCAATACGCAACGCACACGCTTCGAACAAAGTTCTGGGCGACAGGGCAAAGCGCAAATTGCTTTCCGTCCGTGCCAAAACGTCAATAGCATAAAGCAACTTTTTGTCGGATATTTTTTCCACCGATTCACAAAGTTTTTCGTAGTCGTGTTGGGGCAAGCACAACATGTCGTTGGCATTTTTGCACAGTTTTACCGTAAGCAAATCTCTGACATAAGACGCCAAATCCTTGCAAAGACGCACAACGTCCTTGCCGTCACGAATAAGTTTGTCCGTTTCCGTCAAGATGCCTGCGGCATCGTTACTTAATACGGCCTGAGCAAGGCTTGCAATACTGTCACGAGAAGAGCCGCCCAGCACAGACATTACTTGATCGTAGGTGAGTTTTCCTTCCGAAACGGACATGCACCTATCTGCAATAGACACACAGTCACGCACGCTTCCTTCACCTGCACGGGCAATGGCGGCCACGGCCTCTCTTTCGTACTTTTTGCCCTCTTGGTCGTAAATTTTGCACACAAGTTCCGTCAATTCTCCCGTGGTAACCAAGCGGAAATCGAAACGCATGCAACGGGACAAAATAGTTGCCGGAATTTTGTGAACTTCCGTCGTGCACAAAATGAACAGTGCGTGCGCAGGAGGTTCCTCCAACGTTTTCAAAAGTGCGTTGAATGCACCCACCGACAGCATGTGAACTTCGTCGATGATATACACTTTGTAACGTCCGTTTACCGGCGGATATTGCACCTTTTCGCGAATATCGCGAGCATAATCGACACCGTTGTTGGACGCTGCATCCATTTCCACGACGTCGACGTTGGCTTCTTTCAAAGATTTGCAAACAAAGCATTCTCCGCAAGGGTTACCGTTGTGTTCCTTGGCGTTGGGGCAGTTGACGGCACGGGCAAAAATCTTTGCCGTGGACGTTTTTCCCGTTCCCCTTGTGCCTGTGAACAAGTAAGCGTGGGATACTTTGTCCTTCAAAATTTGATTGCGCAAAGTGTTGACGATGTGATCCTGACCGATCACGTCGTCGAAAGTTTGAGGACGGTACTTTCTGTACAAGGCAACGTAGTTCATGTTCACTCCTTAAACAAATGCAAAAGCAGTTTTTTGCGGGCGCGTTGCATTGCGCCATCCACCGCTTTGTAGGTTATTTGCAATTTTTCCGATATATCTTCGTAACTGTAACCGTCGGCGAAAAGTTTGATAACTTTTTGTTCGACGGAAGTGAGTTTTTCGTTGGTTATTTTGGCGATACGCTCGGAAAACTCCTTTTCCAACAAATCCCCGAGCGGCGTGCTTTCCGCCGTCATATTTTCCAAATTGGCAATATCTATATGCTCTTTTAACGGACGGTTTTTTTCGGAATTATCCCGTTTGACGGCATCGATTACTTGCCGAGCCACGCACAGTTTGACAAAAGCGGGGAAACTACCCTTGTTTTCGTCGAAATTTGTGACTGCATGAAACAGCCCCACCATGCCTTCTTGCAAAAGATCGTCCTTGTCGCCGCCAACCAAGTAGAAATTGTTGGCAACCGAGCGGATAAGCCCCTTGTAGTTGTCGAAAATTTCGTTCATGGCGGCTTGGTCGCCACTTTTTGCACGGCGAATCAATTCATCCATTTTAACCTCTTTGGCGCAAAGCTTCGTAGACGGCTATTCCGCACGCAACGGAAGCGTTCAACGAATTCACTTTGCCCTTCAATTTGAGCGAAACAATGCCGTCGCACAATTCGCGAGTTAGCTTGTTGACGCCCGAACCTTCACCGCCGACGACCAATGCAACGCTGCCGCAAAGGTTGGTTTGGGTGATTTCTTGGCCATCCATATCGCACGCAAACACCCAAACGCCGTTTTGTTGCAACTGCTTGATTGCGGCATTAACGTTGGTTACACGGGCAATTTTAACGTGAGAAATTGCACCTGCCGAACAGCGTGCAACGGTATCCGTTACCGCTACTTGACGGTTTTTTCCAATGACAATGCCGTCCACCCCGGCGCACTCGCACACACGGATGATGCTGCCGAAATTGTGAGGATCGTTTATGCCGTCCAAAATAACGATGAAGTGATTTTCGCTTTGAGCCAAAATATCTTCCAATTCGCAGTAGGAAAATTCCGTGACATCGGCAACATACCCTTGGTGTTTGCCTTCCACACTTTCCTTATCCAAAACAGCCCTATCCACAAACTGAATTTTGACACAGCATTTGCGTGCAAATGCAATTACGTCGCTGTTTTTGCCCTTTTCGCACATAAGTTTGTTCACCGTTACGTTTTCCGAACGCAACGCTTCCAAAACACAATTTCTTCCTTCTACTTTCATTCCGTTAACAATTGTTTTATTCTTTCATGTTCGCCAATCAAATACAGGTAGCCCAACACGGCCTCGAAACCGCTGGCCTTGCGATAATCTGCCCCGCTTTGATTTTTTGCCTTGTGATGTGCGTTTCCGTTGCGACCACGCAAATACACGTCTTTTTCTTCTTCCGTCAGTTGCGGCAAAACCTTTTCCGCCAAAACAGCTTGACTGTGCGCATTGACGATTTCCGACGCACGCTTGTGCAAATCGCCGGCTTTCAAGTCCGTTTCTTTGGCCAATTTTTCACGCACGAACAAACTGTGCACGGCATCCCCCACGTAGGCAAGGGACAGTGCGTTGAGGTTTTGTGCCTGCGCTTTTGTGAGTGTAGCAAAAAATTCCATCGTTATTCGTCTTCACTGAACAGTTTTTTGCCAAACACAACGCAACCGGAAAGATAATCGATATCTTCAAAGCCCAACTTTGTGTAGAATGCTTTTGCAACGTCATTTTTGATTGCGCAGGTCAAATACACGCCTTCCACAAAGGTTGCTTGAAGTTTTGCCAAAAGAGCGTTTACAAGTTGCGTGCCCACACCTTGATGTTGATATTCCGGCAAAACGTCTACGTGCAAATGCGCAGTGTAACCTTGCTTTGCGTAGCGGCTTTCCATTTTTACTTCGGCGGAAAACTTGTAGTAGTCGCCACCGGAAATTTTGCGAACAAGCGGCAAATAGTTTTCCGACAGTTGTTCGTGATAGTTATCCAAATTTACCGCACACAAAACATAACCGACGGGAACGTCGTTTTCGTCAACCGCGACAAAACAAAATTCCGGTTCGTTATCCAAGTAGTAGTCGCAATACATCGAACAAACCACCGCTCTGTTTTGCGGCGTGGGGTTTTCACCAAGCCAGGACGTTGCCAAACAAACGTCTTGAACGTAACGAAAATCTTTCTTTTGATAGGGTCTTACTGTGATCATTTTGTACCTCCGATACTTTTGGGGCGGAATGGAAAACGCGCAAGTTTTGCGTGAAAACCGCATAATTACCCATTGTTCAGTTTATCATACAACACCGACGGAAGATTGTCAAGTATCGGCATAAATTCAGTTACAATTTGTGTTATATAAATAATTATAATCACTTCGCACAAAAGAGCCTTGTTTAAGGTTGCGTTTTTTTATCCAAAACGTATGACAACATCTACAACTTGCACTAATTCGTTGTCATTGATGTCAATCCCTCAGGCACTCCGTGCCAGCTCCCTTTACACAAAGGAGCCGACGGCTGCTGCGCAGCCGAGTGAAGAGTGAAAAGTGAAAAGTGGAAAGTTGAAAGTTGTATAGTAAAACTGGACACATCGAAGAGTGAAAGATATAATACA
>CAZADD010000063.1:0-8039 GCA_964483825.1 uncultured Oscillospiraceae bacterium | reverse complement strand
CGTTTGGGCAACGAAAGCCAGCACAAGAAACTTCATCGATATGCTCTTCGACGGTTTTTTAGTCCCGCCCTCAATAAGCCGATTGTTGACTAGAATACTGCACCACCGTGATTTTTATTAAGTTGTTTGTGGCAAACGCAACCGCCTACCACTCTTGCATTATAACACGTTACGTCAAAAATTGCAAATATTTTGCAAACGTTGTGCAAATTTTAGAAATTACGCTGCAAATTCTTCGTTGCGTAGTCTTTGATAAACGCCAAATCGTATTGAGGCAAACTGTCGCACAAAGCAAATACCTTTTCCGTAAGCCGTTGAGCGTACTGTTTGCATTCACGTTCCGACATGACGTCCAAGAAGGATTTTTCGCACTTTTCCGCATCCAACAAGTCGTCCACAACTTGATACGCAATGCCAAAGTTGGTGGCAATTTCTTCAAACACGGCAACTTCTTCGTCCGTTGCGTGTCCGCACAGTGCACCGCAAACGATGGCTGCACGAATCAAATCGCCGGTTTTGTGCAAAGCAACCTTTTTTGCGTCGTCCAAATCCGCCGTTGCGGAAAACAAATCCAAACTTTGCCCGAACAGCATCCCGTTGGAACCGCTGCATTTGAACAAATAAGCACAAGCCTTTTGGTAGTACTTATCCGAAAGATTGCCGGATAATGCCACTTCTATTGCCAAATTCAACAGTGCGTCGCCCGCCAAGATTGCCGCCGCTTCACCAAACTGCAAGTGACAAGTGCGAACACCGCGGCGAAGGTCGTCGTTATCCATTGCGGGCAAATCGTCGTGGATAAGAGAATAGGTGTGAACGTATTCCAACGCAACGGCCAACAGTTCAGCATTGGCGTTTTTGCGTTTGTTCACCGCTTGCGCCGTTGCCAAAAGCAACAACGGACGGAAACGCTTTCCACCGCTGAACAAACTGTATTCCACCGCTTGTTCCACTTTGTCGGAAAGTTTCGGAAGGTGTTTTCTTAACAATTCGTCAATAAATTCTGCACTAATCTTGTTCTTCATCTGTCAACCTCTTTACTTCTTCTGATAAAACAATCAATTTACCGCTGCAATCGTTCAGCGTTTTCAAACAATCCGAAGCAATTTTAACGCTTTGCTCAAAAATATCCAAAGCATCTTCCAACCCGACGTCTTTTTGTTCGATTGCCGTCGCAAGTTGATCCAATTTTTCAATTTGTTGTTCCAATTTCATTTTTTCACCTTCAAAACGGTTGTTTCAATTTGTCCGTCCGCCAAAGTTGCCACAAGGTTTTCACCTGTTTTAACCTGCGAAACCGAAGTTACACGCCCGTTGTCGTTGCTTAAAAAAGCATATCCTCGACGCAAAATATTCGTTGGATTAGCGGCCGAAACTCGTGAAAGTACGCTATCCACCGTGTTTTTGCGCTCGGAAAGCAGTTTTTCCACAGCTGCGTGCTGTGCTTTAAGTGTGTACCGAACGTGCGAGATTTGTTCTTCCACTTTTCGCTCGGCGCACGCACAAATACTTTTTGCACAGTGAAACGCCGACGTTTTGTACTGTTCCAACTGCCTTGCAACGGCAAATTGCAAGCCTTTCAGACGGTTTTGTATGCTAATTTTAAGTGGATAGCAATCGGTTGTGACGAATTCCGCCGCTTCCGACGGCGTTACTGCCCGTTTATCCGCGGCAAAATCGCACAAAGTAAAATCAACGCCGTGCCCCACAGCCGAAACGACAGGTTTGGGGCAATCGGCAACC
Organism: uncultured Oscillospiraceae bacterium; assembly: GCA_964483825.1. Taxonomy (GTDB): domain Bacteria; phylum Bacillota; class Clostridia; order Christensenellales; family CAG-314; genus Fimimonas. The sequence continues at coordinate 6,296 of CAZADD010000063.1, read as the reverse complement.
GCGCGAACGACCAATTCGGAATTAAACATGGAAAGATCTTCGTTGGATCCGCCTCCGCGCCCAACAATCACTACGTCCACGTTCGTTTGAGCAATTCTTGCAATACCGCGTGCAATTTCCGCATCCGCACCGATGCCCTGCACTTTGACGGGGCACAGCACAATGTCGGAAAACGGCTGCCTTCGACGCACTACGTTTTCGATATCGTGTATCACTGCGCCGGTAGCGCTTGTTACCACGCCTATTTTTTTGCAAAACTTCGGCACCGGCTTTTTGCGCTGTTCGTCGAACAATCCTTCCTTTTGCAACTTTTCCTTTAGTTGCAAAAATTGCAAATAAGCAATGCCTGTGTTGCCGGATGCCACCAGCCTGCGAACAAAAAAGGACACTCTACCGCTTCGGGGCCAAAAATTCAATTGACCTTCGGCAACGGACATAGTACCTTGAACCGGGGCTGTGCCGTAGCAAAAACAGTCGATGGCGGCATTTTCGTCCTTCAACGAAAAGTACCAACCGTCGCGCGACTGTTTGACGTTGGTGACTTCGCCGCAAACGGAAACGTCATTCAAAACGCCGTCCATATCCAACAAACCTTTCACGTAGTTATTCAGTTGTGTTACAGAAATAGTCATTGTGTTTTTACAGCTCAAACAAGCATATTTTTTTTGAAAACTCACACGCCGGCAGCGTTAAGCAAATTCAAAAACAGTGCGGCACGGGTAACGGGGCCAACACCTCCCGGAACGGGAGAATACGCTTTGGCCTTTTGTGCAGCCGATTCCGAAACGTCTCCGTTGGATTTGCCGTTTACAAAACTCAATCCGACGTCTACCACTATCGTGTTTTCAGTCACAAAATCTTCCGTTATCAAGTTGGCAACGCCGCAAGCGGAAATCAAAATATCCGCACGGCGACACACCGAGGGCAAGTCCACCGTTTTGGTGTGGCAAACCGTGACGGTAGCGTTACGCTTCAAACAAGCAAGCGCCAACGGCTTGCCTACTGCATTGCCACGCCCCACAATGACGATGTTTTTTCCGCACAAATCCACGCCGTAGAAATCCAAAAGTTTCAAAACTGCCGACGGCGTTGCCGGCAACAAACAATTTTCGCCCTTGTAAAGTTTTGCCACCGAAAGTAAATTTAGACAGTCAACGTCTTTTTCCGATGCAACACAATTACAAGCGCATTCGAAACCTTTGGGCAACGGCTGTTGCAACAACATGCCGTGCACGGTGCTATCGGCAGAGATTTGTTGCACCAAATTGCAAAACTCTTGCGGACTAGCGCTTTCGTTCGCAAACACGCTTTCCACCGTAACGCCGCAAATTGCGCCGCTCTTTTTCAATGCTTCAACGTACTGTTGCCACTGCGGAGAAACGAAACCGACGGTAACCAATTTCAAACCACCGTGCTTGCGAATTTCCGAATAAATTTCTTCCGCAACGGGCTTGCCAAACAAAACCTCACTCACCGTCGCTACTCCTGACATATGCTGCCAAAATACCGTTCACATAGGAAACGCTTTTTTCGGTGGAATATTTTTTTACAATTGAGACGGCTTCGTTAATTGCAACGGCACGGGGTGTGTCGCAGTTGTTCAATTCGTACAGTGCAAGTTCCAATGCCGCCAAATCCGGACGGTAGATGCGTTCCAATTTGAACGCTTTGGAAAAATTGCGAACAATTTCGTCCAACTTTGCTTTTTGTTCGATAACACCTTTCACCAACGTATCGGCAAAAGTCAAATCTTCTTCGGTAAGTTTGGTTTGATCGAACTGCGAAAAATCGCCGTCGTACTCTCCGCACATGATGTACGAATATATTTTGCAAAATGCAGTTTCTCTTGCATATCCTCTCATTTTATCACCCGATACCCCTGTTATTAACCCTTTTTCAGCAAGAAAAACCCTTTGTTTTCAAAGGGTTTTTGTGTTAGTTTTCGCTTACTTCCACGCCGATAACGTGAACGTTGACGTCCTTAACTTTGAATTCCGTCATGTTTTCTATCGTTCCCTTGACGGCGCTTTGAATGTGGCTTGCAACGTCGGAAACGCCAACCGTGGCAAGCAACTTCACAAACACGTCAACGTGCATTTCTTCACCGATCTGTTCGATTTTTATACAATCGCGAGCCTGTTTGGAATTGTCGGGAAACTTCACGACACCGTCCACTTCGCCCAAAGCACAATCGACGATATCGCGCAAAATTTCGCTGCTGTACACCAATCTTCCCGTAGAATCACGTTTCGATACAACTTTCATGGTACTTCTCCCAATTTCTTTTGCACCATTATACCACATTTTTTTTCAAAACACAAGATTAAACGGATAGTATTTTTACATAATCGGGTTCAATACTTGCTTCCGTGGCAATAATGTTGTAGATTCGAACCGTGTCTTCACGAGTAAGTTCGTCTTTATCCACTATCACGCTGACGTTATCGGCCGAAGCGTTGACGGTTACAAGCACGTCGTCGAAGCCTTGTGCCTTCAAAAGCGTTTCCAACAGCAATTCCGTTTCCATTGCGTCAACGATGTTTTGCTTTTGTTGCAAAGCCTTTTGACGCGCCTCTGCATATTCGTCCCCTTCCATTGCCAAAATGGCATTCAATTCGGAAATTTCGTAGTTGCGAGTGGTTTGCCTATCCGAACGGGACGTTGCAAAAAATCCGGTTTGCACGGCATCGCCGTCGCCGCTTGCTTGCCCGTTTTGCGACAACAGCGTCACGTTCAAAACGGCAGCACCTGCCAGCACCAAAACCATAACCACCATAAGCGCAATTTTCTTTCCCTTTGACATTGATCCAATCCTCCTAGTTTTTATACGTGAACACTTGAACGTTATCGATAGACACATCCAACAGTGTTACAACCACTTGTTTGATTTTCATTTTTGTGACGGCGTCGTCGTTGCAGTTTACCGCCACCACAACGCCGCATATGGTCGGCGACAGCGTTTTGAGCACCAACGGTTCGCCTTTGACGGTTACAAGAGAGCTAACTTCCACAACCGTGCCGTTCACCGTTTTTCTTTCCGTTTCGTAGGCATACACCTTTTCTCCCACAGCACTGTAGGAAATGGCAACTTTGACGTTTTTGCACCCGTCGATTTTTTCTACTACGCTACTAATTTTATTTTCCATTGCCGCAATATATGCGTCAAAATCAGAGCAATCTTCGGTAGTTTTGTCCGTCTTTGTAGAAGATCCCAAAAGTACAGCCAAAAGTACCACTATGCCCAAAACAGCAGCAATGTACAGTTCGAGGTTTTTGATCGATTTGATTTTTTCTTTCAATTTTTTGATATTCATGTTCATGCCGTGTTATTCCAAAAATAATTAACGTTACCGCAGCCGATACTCGCCGCAACACCATGCGCTTTTTCTTCCAAAAATTCCGTGCGTTTTTCCGTCAAAAACACGCTACACGATTTGGTTGTTTCGCTGTAGGTTACCGACGGTGACAAAAAGCCGACTTCTTCCAAACCGGACTGAAACTTTGCAGCAATATTCTGCTCGCCCGTTGCAACGTACTGCAAGTACTGCTCTTGCAAGACGACTTCCGAATAGGAAAAATTCAAGTTATCCCCCAGCGACAAAACGGGCTGTGCCAAAACTGCCGTCACAACCACGCCTATCACCGTTTTCACGTACTTGCGCGTTTGCCCGACAGGTAAAATTACGTCGGCCAACACAGATAAAATGGCTATCCCTGCCACACTTAACGCCCACTGCTTCAATGCCCGTTCTCCTTCATGCAAAATTAGCACAGGAAATTGCCACTAACGCAAGAATACAAAACATAAACGCAACGGCAACTACCAATGCGGAAAGAAACGTAAGATTCTTTCCAAAACCGCTCAATATTTTCACGTAGCGCGGGTCGGCAATAGGCTCACTCACCGCCGCAACCGCTTGCAATCCCAATTTGACACACAACAGCATTATCAACGGTTTTACCGTGACGTAGCACACCGTGAGCATTGCAACAACGCCAAATGCGTTTTTGATAAGCGACGTACCGGCGACAACAACGTCAAAGCCGTCGGAAACGTAACCGCCCAAGATAGGAACGTAGTTTTTGACGGCAAACTTAGCCGCACGGTAAGTGACTCCGTCTACGGCAGTTGCGGCAACGCCTTGAAGTGCCGTAAAAGAAGAAAACACCATGAATGTGACACCGAGTATCCAAGCGGAACAACTGTTCAAAAATTCCGAAGTTTTGGCGACACGGACGTTTTCCGAAAGATTACCCACAACGACGAATGCCAATCCAAACACGGACAACGGCAAAACAACGTTTTGCACCACGGATATCACTACCGAAGAAAAAACGACGGTAGCAGGTTGGCACACCGATGATGAAACGCCGCCGTTGGCAACCAAAAGCGTAAGCAAAACGGGCATGGCGGCATCGGACAAAACGGAAATTTGTTCAACAGTTTCCGCAACTTGCTCGTACACGTCCACTACGATAGACAACACGGATGCAATGACCGCCGCAACGCCAACGAATGAAACGACCTTGGAAGTATCGGCAGAAATAAAACCGTCGGAGGAATTGCGAACCAAACCGCAAATAACAAGCACGCAAAAAACACTTAACAATTTCGGTAAAACCGTGGAAACGTCTTGCGCAAAAATAGTTGCCAATAATTGAAAAAACGATTGGGTTTCGTCGAATTCCCCGTTGATAATTTGTTGAACTTTTTCGGCAAAACTGCCAAAAAACGAACTGCTTATTTCGTCCACTTCGGAAAAGTCTAGATTGTCCAACCCTTCTTGCACCTGATCGTACAGTTGATCTAACGTTTCCGATGCGAAAGCCGAACAAGGCGCAACGCCTACGGCAACGATAGCAAGCGTGAGTGCCACAAGCACCAAAACTCTGCGGCGTTTTGTAAAAGACAGCTTATTCATGACAACAAATTTTGTATTAACGCAAAAAGTTTTTCCACGATGGGCAACGAGCACAGCAAAATTGAAACCTTGGATGCCAACAAAACCTTGTCGCCAATGCTTTTACATCCGGCGTCCACACACAGGCTGTTGGAAAATTCCGCCACGTATCCTATGCCCACCACCTTGATTACACAAGTGATTGCCTCGTCGTCAATTCCTGCGGAAGAGGACAAATCGTAGAAAGTGTAGACTACGTCGAACAATTTGTCGCAAATCATTATCGTGAGAATAACACCGGCACACACGACTACCGGAAGAAAAAATTCCGACTTCAGTTGCTTTACCACAACAGCAACGACAACCGACACCGTAGCAAACAATACTATTTTGAAAATTTCCATAGCTAGAAATCAAACAGCGTTTTCAACGTTTCGTACAGTTGGGCAAGTACGTCCAACAGCATTACAAAAGCAACCGCTAGCCCCACAACGGAAACGACTGTGCTCAACTCTTCTTTGCCGGCACGCTTCAACAACATTCCCACAATGGCCGTCACTATTCCCAGTGCTGCAATTTTGAAAATTACCGTAAAACTCATACTTCACCGTCACAAGAATAATATTCCAACCATCACGCCCAGTAGTAAACCGAGTTTGACAAACAGCGACGACTTCGCCGCAGCATCTTTGCAAATAGAAAGGTCGTCTTGCAAAACACTTTGGCAAAAATCCAAATGCTGCAAAAGCGCTTCGCCGTTTGCACAATCCAAATTATCAAAAAAGTCTTTCAAGTGTTTTCTTTGCTGAGCGGATAACCGACAGCAATCTTTATCGGTGAAATATGCTCGAAACGGTTTGGAACATTCTTGCAAAAAATTCGCATTGAATTGCGCCACTTCCAACCGCTTGCCGGTCACGTTAAGCTTGAATAATTCCGCATATTTCACAGCATCGGAAAATACTTCGGCACGGGCAACAATTTGCTTTTTCACTGCAATTCCCAACAAAAGCCCCACTAGAATACAACATGTTGATAATATTATGTTTGTCATAGTACATTACAAAGAGGCAAAAACAATCATTGCGACGATATTTTTCGCAAAAATGCCGTTTTGCCGTCATCGAAAGACACTTGCATCACTGTTTGTTGAAAAGTGTTGCGTTCCAGAAAAACGGCAAAAGAAAAGCACTGCAAATACTTGCCTAAACGCTTTGCTAAACCGTCCGCATCCGTTGCATGAATGCTTGCCGCCAACTTCACACCGCTCTCGCAAACCTGTGGCAGCAAGGACAAATCGTCTTCCGACAATTCGTCACAAACAATCCAATCGGGAGACAAAGAGCGCACGGCAACTTGAAATGCGTACTTCTTTCCGCCGTACTTCAACACGTC